>DATACQ010000452.1:0-6262 GCA_036258955.1 Binatia bacterium | reverse complement strand
CCGAATAAGAAAAAACTAAAGCCCCATCGAGGATCTCGTTGGGATGAACGATTGTGGGCATGAAACCTTGAATGTTGCTGCCGTAGAAAACTGTCTCTTTATGGTGCGTCGGGTGCTGGTGCGAATGAATGGGGAAAATATACGCAATCCGTGGCAATCCTTCGGGTCCCGGATTCAACGCCAGAGGCGGTAAGTCGTAGATTTGAGTTTCGTCCGGCGCGAGGCCTTCAGCTGCGGCCGCCAGATACGCCGCTGTTCGCAGGCCGGCTTTTTTCGCAGCCAGCCGGTATTCGTCGGCATCGGCGTCTTTCTTGGGAAGTGGCATAACGATGACGTTGTGCAACTTGCCAAACGGCGAGAGCTCCGCGGCGGGGCCCCGCATATCGATGAGGCTGCGCGCCCTATCAGACGCAGGCGCGCTTACGACCACCGAAACATTTTTCAACGCGCGTGTCTGCCCATCGCCGACGAGGGCGAAGTCGTCTAGAGCGCCTGGAAAGTTTGCACCGTTCGGTTTGTAACGCGGCTCATAGACATCCAGCACATGGATGATCCGACATGATTCGTCAGGATGCGCAAGCTCCACATCGACACGCTCAAAGAGCGGCTCGTGCTCGAGCAGCTGCACGAGGCGGTCACGATCGATCGTTAGCATACTGCTCCTGATCTCCGTACGGGGGCCGAAGCGCACGTATTTCAGGTGAGTGCGAGCAAGTTCCAGCCGCATACGCTTACGCAGTCTCGGGTCTGATTAAAATCCCAGCTTTTGGGCGTTTTTATAATAAATTTTCTCTTTGTCAAATTCCGGGATATCTAGCTCTCCCATTGCATCCAACGTCATTGGATAAAATTGGTCATCTCTCCCACCCCTGCCATGCGGGTAATCGGCGCCGAACAGAATCTGGTCCGCTCCGACCATATCACAGGCCAATTTGATGAACGGAGCGCGAATGGGCCCGGCGGTATCGTAGTAAATCTTTTTGAAATACGCCTCGGGTTCATCTTTGCATTCGATATTGCCTTCCCTCCAGTTGAGCCGGTCCGGGTATAACAAGATCATGCCGCCCAAATGCGATGCGATCAGCTTGAGATCGGGATAACGGTCGAAGATGCCGCAATAAACTATACGCGAAATAGCCAACGTGCTGTCCGTCGGCCAGAGGATCTTCTGATGCAGGGAGTACTTGTTCCAATTGGATTGGCACGGTGCGTTCGCCGGATGGAGAAAGAGCGGTTTTCCCGTGGCTGCCAACGCCTCCAAAAAAGGCGAGAACTCAGGCTCGTCCAAATACTTCCCCGCGAGATTCGTCGACAAGATCACCCCATGCATGCCGGCTTTCATGCACCTCTCAAGCTCCCGCCCGCAGTCGTCCACATTAACCATGGGCAGCCGGGCGAAGGCTTTGAAGCGGTTGGGGTGCTTGGCATGGGCCTCGGCAAAAGCATCATTGATAATTCTGCAGAGCTCCGCCGCCCGCACCCGGTCGCCACCCTGCTCAATGCGGCCACCGGTGTTGGACAAAACCCCAACATCGATTCCATACCGATCCATCACGTCCAAATATTCTTGATGATCGAACGCGTGGAAACCCACGCCGCGCACGTCGCTACGCGACTGCTCAGGCACCAGCTCCAAAAACTTTCCGGGAAAAGCATGGAAATGAGTGTCAATGATCATGATTGCTCCTTCACCGGTTGCGATTCTTCCAATTCAACAGGCAACTTGCACAGGATTGGAGCGTAAATGCAAGATCAGCGGATCCGACCGTTGCCCTTGGATTCCATGTTTACGCGGGCCAATTAAACCGGGGATAGCTCGGCTCGGTCACTCCTCGAGCTGCCTCCTCAAAAACAAAAAGGGACGGCTTATCCGTCCCTCTTTCGTCTTCGCGCTAGTGGTTAGGTGGTTTGTCTGTGCTCTCTGCGCCCGACCAGCTTACGGCTGCCAACTCTCCGTTACACCAGTGAGGCTTTTCCGGATTTCTTTTCTTTTCCCCTGTAAACGATACAAGTTCGCATTCTCAAGCGAAGTTCTTTTGAGCAGATTCCCTCTCTTCCCGCAAAATGCGTCTTGTTCGTCCTAGTCCGTTTTTGTGGTCTGTTTTGAAACTCGTCTCGGACCTTCCGTTGTATTCAACTTTCCTAAAACAATGTATAGATAAACGGCGCGACTGCCGAACCTGACGTCAAAACAATCAGGCTGCCCAGCAAAACCAAACAAAGCACGATGGGAAGCAGCCAAAACTTTTTGCGCTCCTTCATGAAACCCCAAAGTTCAAGAAAAAACTCACCCATAATACCTCCGTCGTACTGTAAGCAGTAAAGCGACTCATCGCCTCTATGCCACCGCAGAGACGCAGAGAGCGTACGCTAGAGAAAGTTTTGACTTCGAAGTGATTCCAAACTTCACTCTCCATGTCCTCTCTGCCTCTGTGGCGAATCCGCTTCCGGGTCACGCTCGCTTAATATTGTCTCTTCAAATGGGATGCGGAGCGAGGCTTTCGTAAAATACGATAACTTTCCACATCAGCCTTAGCCCTTGTGCCCATAGGATCTTTGCCGAGCAAGCGGCGGACCGCACCGATGGGGGTGACAATCAAGTAGAACACCGCGCCAAGAATAATTCGGGTGTTGACCCAGGCCAGAACCTCGGCAAGGGCCATCCAGCCTCTGTGAATGCGTGACAGGCTCCTCGGCCACACCAAGGCAGGGACAATCAATAGAACAGCCGGAAACGCAGCCCAGATGCGCGGATCACCGCCGCGGATCAGAACCGGCCAGATTGCAATCACCGCAAACACGCCGCCCACCGTAAGCCCGAAGGACCTGAGTGTTTTCGTCTCAGTTTTCACAACCACAAAGAAAACCAAAGATTAGCAGAAACAATCCTGCTGGATTTTTCTGGTCTGCGCAGGCAGCATTCTCTTCATTCCGCGCGATCTTTTTTGTGACCTTTGCACCCTCCGAGTTAATTCTTTTCGCTACTCAATCCATCTCGAACTCTTGCTGCCAATTATCGTCGCCTTCCAACGGCTTCTGCTCGCTTTTGTAAAGAATGCAGTTTTCCAGGACTAAGATATCGATTGCGCTGCGCATGAAACACCGGTAGGCGTCCTCCGGAGAACAGACAATCGGCTCGTTACGTACATTAAAGGATGTGTTGACCAGTAGGCCGCATCCGGTTTTAGCTTCAAACGCTTTAAGAAGTCCGTAGTAACGCGGATTGGTTTCCCGATGCACCGTCTGAACTCGCGCTGAGTAGTCAACGTGCGTCGCCGCCGGGATGTCAGAACGAGGAACGTTCAAAAGCTCGATACCCCACAGCGAGCGCTGTTCCTCTGTGAGTGGGATGCGACGTTCCTCGCGCACTGGGGCCACCAAGAGCATATACGGGCTGTCGGTGTCCAGTTCGAAATAATCCGAAACTCTTTCCCGAAGCACCGAAGGCGCAAACGGACGGAATGACTCGCGATACTTGATCTTAAGATTCATTACCGACTGCATCTTGGGATTACGCGCATCGCCAATGATACTGCGTGTGCCCAACGCCCGCGGCCCAAATTCCATGCGGCCCTGGCTCCAACCGATAATCTTCCCGGCGTCCAGTTCGCCCGCCAGAAGCGCAAAAAGCTCATCATCGCTCAGCCGGCGGTAAGGGGCCGACTTAATCTGAAGAAACCGCTCGATCTCCTCATTTGAATACTGAGGACCCAAATAGGCACCCTGCATCGCATCGGTCCGCCCGTCCGGGTTCCGCAGATTTCCTTCCAGCTGATACCAGGTGGTCAACGCTGCACCCAAGGCTCCCCCGGCATCGCCCGCCGAGGGCTGGATCCAGAGCCCTTCAAACGGACCCTCGCGGAGAATTCTGCCATTGCCGACGCAATTCAAAGCCACACCCCCTGCCAGGCAAAGATTTTTCGCTCCGGTTTCCTTGTGCAGGGTACGCGAAAGGCGCAGCATCACCTCTTCGGTGACTTCTTGAATCGATCGCGCCAGATCCATATCCCGTTGGGTGAGCAGGCTCTCAGGCTTTCGCGGCGGGCCTCCGAACAATGCATCAAACTTGCCATTGGTCATCGTAAGACCAGTGCAGTAATTGAAATACTCCATATTGAGCCGAAAGGTTCCGTCAGGCTTGAGGTCGATCAGATGATCATAGATTGCCTGGACATATTTCGGCTGGCCATAGGGCGCCAAACCCATGACCTTGTATTCCCCGGAATTTACCTTAAAGCCCGTATAGTAGGTGAATGCCGAATACAAAAGGCCGATCGAATGCGGGAAATGGATCTCCCATAAAGGTTTTAGGTCCTTGCCCTCGCCCAACCAGGCCGATGTCGTCGCCCACTCCCCCACACCGTCCATGCAGAGAACGGCAGCAGTTTCGAAGGGTGAGGGGTAAAATGCTGACGCGGCATGCGATTCATGGTGCTCGCCAAACAAGACCTCAGGCAAGTCCCCCTTCGCTCTAATCCCGTCAAGACCGATCAATTCGTCTTGTATGACGGTCTTCATGAGCATTTTTTCCTTCAGCCAAACCGGCATGGCGGCGAGAAACGATTTTATGCCTTTAGGTGAGAATGCTACGTAGGTTTCCAGGAGGCGCTCAAACTTGATCAGCGGCTTGTCGTAAAAAACGAAATACTTCAAGTCGGAAAGGGATATGCCGCCTGCCTGCAGGCAGTAGCGAATAGCGTGCGCCGGGAAGCGGGCATCGAACTTTTTGCGTGTAAACCGCTCTTCCTGTGCCGCCGCGACGATCCTCCCGTCCCGGACCAAACAAGCAGCGCTGTCGTGGTAATAAGCCGAAACGCCTAAAATATTAACCATTTGCCTGCAACTTTCTCGAGTAACGCTCTCCGATGCTACCGGCCCAGCCAACTCAGTCCGATGAGGTCAACATCGCGGTTTTCCCATTCAGACGGGCCTCATCGAGCATACGAAATCAGTTTCATCAAATCAATGCGAATCATCCCTCGATAAAACCCACGGGCCGGCTCCCGCTCAACCGAGGTGGGCCATATCAACGCGGTGAATTTGAGCTGCCGGCGCAATTTTTCCAGCCAGGCCTATACTCTTCACGTTTGTGTGGCGATGATACGGGACACGCGGGGCAGCGGTTAGGCGCCGATCGTCGTTACTTCTGGCATGGAGGGAGTAGATGTTTCTTAAAAATTTGCCGCTCTACGCATCCGTATCTCTGCGGTGAGTGACGATTCGACGCTCCACTTGGGAAGAGCGTCGAGTACTCTAAAGGCGTCAATGAGATGCACTCCGTGGGTCTACCTCACCGTTTTGCGGTGCCGGAACGACAGCTTTGAAGGTGTCTTTAACATTGGTTTGAGGAGATTTTCCGGGCAACCCCTGCCAATCCGAACAAGCCGGAAGCCAGGAGTAAAATAGTGGTGGGACTCGAAAGGGTAGCCGAACTGATAGAGGTGTTATTGCCGTTGATAGTACCGGCTGCGTTGTTGTAACTGGCGCCGATATGGCCAAACGAGATTGGGCCGTTGGAGCTAAACGTCCAATCCCATGTAAGTAGCCCTAGTGTTACCGGAGCAAGATTATTTGGATTGAGGTCCCTTGCACATACAAAGAATCCTCCGCCTGAGCCACAATCAGTCGCTGCTTGGCCACTGTTGAAAACACTCGACCAGTTTGCAGCTCCTCCCGGCGCATTTGTGAGGGCAAACGAGTTAACGTTGTTCATGGCTTTGAAATCGACGGCATCAATGAACTGTCCTGGCCCGTTGTAATTGGCTGTATTTATAATCAATCGTGCCGTATAGGTTGTACTTTGTGCATCATTGGCATCGCCGATAATGAGGCTGTAAGCGGAGCCGAAACAGTTTGCCGTTCCGCCACAGTCCCCTTGAAAAGTATATAGCGGCGCCGCTGGAGTAGTGATTGGCGCGCCTAACACTGCAAGTGCAGACAATATGAAGCCAATCTTCAAAATTTTGATCATTTAAGCTCCACTTCCATTTTGGTGCGGTCACCCGGCTGCGTTTGTTAAGCAATTCCGGGACCGGTCAAAGGAAATTTTTAACTTATTGAATTCCCGATTCAGCTTTCATCGATGAGCAAGAGCCTTAGAGCTTCGTGTCCGCACAGTCGTCAGAAAACTCGACAATGGAAGTCACCGCCCTCTCGCTTCTGATATGCGAGCTAGCACCGTAAGTATTTTCGATGAGTTGGACCTGTTTGGATGTGTCACTGGAGCGTAAAAGATTCCGACATCTCGTCGTACTCAGCGAAA
>DATACQ010000451.1:0-22542 GCA_036258955.1 Binatia bacterium | reverse complement strand
TCAGAGACAGCGGCGTCAACGATCGCTCGATAGGGCGTGCCGATGCCCACTTCTTGTCGCACGCCAACATCATCGAGCCCCTGGGGAAAATTCGCGCGCAGGAAAGCGTCTAAACTCTTTCGCCGTTGGTCCAAAAGCTTTTTCAGCTTCGGGTTTTCGGTCTGGGACGCTACCCACTCCTCATTGCCTTGCGGGAATGGGGTCTCTTCCACTGTGACGATATGATAGATGATGATTTCACTTTGTTGCCATTGGGCCAGGTCCAGCGCGTGACGCAAGCCTGAAACCGATAATTCAGACAAATCTACCGGAGCAAGAATCTTCTGAATCTTGAACATGCTAGCTTGCTGGCGCCACACTCCCAAAAACGTATGGCCTAGTGAAATGAAGCCAAAGGTACAGGACTATTTCACATGTTTTGCAAAAAACTGCACCGTTCGGTCCCAGGCGAGCTTTGCCGCATCCGCGTTATAGTTTGGACCTTTCTCGTTGAAAAATGCATGGCCGGCGTTATACCAGTAGGCCTCATGGGGAACGTTGCCTTCTTGGAGTTTTGCCAGTAAAGCTCGCGCCGCCTCGGGGCTAAAGGATTGGTCCTGTTCTGCCAAGTGCAACTGCAAAGGTGTCTTGATCGTTTTGACATCGCCTGCTTGCTCCGGCGGAAAGCCATACCACGATGAACATGCATCCGCCTCCTGAACATACATAGCCGCGAGTACGGTGAGAGCGCCGCCCATGCAGAACCCCACGACGCCCACTTTAGGGCTGGATTGTTTCAGATGCTGCGCCGCGCCGCGCACGTCCTGCGTCGCAGCATCGCCAAAATTGAGGTTAGTCATCAGGTGCTTGGCTTCCGCCATATCCAAGGTGACCTTCCCTTTATATAGGTCAGGCACTAGAGCACGATAACCGAGGTTCGCGAGCCGATCCGCGACGCCTTTGATCTGATCGTTAAGTCCCCACCACTCCTGGATGACGACTACGCCGGGTGCCTTCTCACCCGCGCTTGGAGTGGCGAGGTAACCGTTACAATCATTGCCGTCGGGCCGTTTGAAGGTGACGTTTTGTCCCATGTGAGCTCCTCCTTGCCTTAAGCTTTATTAACTAGCTACCTAAAAGCCAATATCGAAGTCAACGTGCTCTATTCGTCTAATCTCTCGCATTTATTCCTTCGGCTTAGCTCGACCGTTGGCTTTGGCTTCGTCGATAATCGGCTGCAGTTTGGTTTTAAGGTCGGGGTTGAGTTGAAAAGCCTTTTTGAAGTCCGCGTCGGCGTCATTATCCTTGTTCTGGTAGATTCTGCTCACGCCGCGGTAAACATAGGCATACGCATTGTTTGGCTGGATCCGGATAACTTCGCTGAAGTCCCGCGCGGCATAATCGTACTTTTCAATTCGCATATAGGTGAGAGCGCGATTAAAGGGCGGCTCGGGATCGTTGGGGGCGAGGCGGATGGCTTCGCTATAGTCCGCGATGGCCGCTTCATGCTGGCCCAATT
Source organism: Binatia bacterium (assembly GCA_036258955.1). Classification (GTDB taxonomy): domain Bacteria; phylum Desulfobacterota; class Binatia; order UBA9968; family UBA9968; genus DATACQ01. The sequence goes on along the minus strand of DATACQ010000451.1, from coordinate 21,044 downwards.
TCGCTTTAGCCAAAGCGCGATTATAAAAGGCGTGCACGGATCTGGGATTCAGATCCAAGAACACCGTAAAATCCTCGATGGCTCGCTCGGGCTGTCCCCGTTCGGCGCGCGCGATGCCGCGGTTATAATAGGCCTCCGCGAATGTGGCATCGAGTTGGAGCGCCTGGTCGTAATCTTTAATCGCATCTTCTTGATTGCCCAGGGCCAACAGGCTATTGCCCCGGTTATAGTAGTTCTCGGGGTTTGCCGGCTCGATGCGAACGGCCTCGCTGTAGTCCTTGATGGCAAGTTCGTAGCGGCGCGCATCGAAATGAAGGCCGCCGCGATTCACATAGTTTTTGACGTCGTTTGGAGTCAGCTCGATGGCGGCACCATAGTCCTTCAGCGCAAGTTCGTCTTTGTTCAGGCGCCGGTAGGTGTTGCCCCGGTTGTACAGCGCTTCTGCATCTTTAGGGTTCATGCGCAGGACTTCACCGTAGTCACGCAGCGCTTCGGTGTTCTGACCGAGATCGTAGTGCGCATTGCCGCGGTTGAAATAAGCCTCGGACAATTTCGGGTCGGCTTTCAAGGCCTTGTTGTATTCAGCAACCGCTGCACGGGGTTTTCCCTCTTCATGAAGCTTAAGGCCTCGATTGAGCAGGTCCACCGCCGCTGGGCTTTGGGCGGTCCCGGCGAGCGCTTCGGTGCACAAAACAAAGCAGAAAACTAGCAGCTCGCTCAAAAATTTTCTTTGTAGGCTCGTAAAAAACATCGAGACGTGAGGCGCGCACTTAGCTGTTTCGCGTCTCGGGTCTCGGGTTTGGGGTTGCAACTCGGAACTCGAAACTTGAAACTCAAAAACGCGTAAGCGCGCCACGTTCAAGGTTTTCGCTCGGGCGTTTTAACCTCGCGGATCAATGCCTGCAGCTTTTCCCCGAGATTCGGGTCCAGCTCCGCCGCGCGCTTGAAATCGTCTTGTGCCTCATCGTTTCTGCCGAGGCGCATCTTGATTGCGCCGCGATTGGCGTAAACCCTGGCATTTTTGCCATCGAGCTTGAGAGCATCATCGAAATCCTTAAGCGCGAGATCGTATTTTCCCAATAGCGAGTAGGCATTGGCCCGGTTGTTATACATCTCTGGGTTCTTGGGATCGAGTTTAATGGCATAGCTGTAATCGTTGATGGCCTCCTCATACCGACCCATCCGGCGGTAGGCGAGGCCGCGGCTCTGATAGACTTCGGCATCTTTGGGATCGAGTTTCTGCGCTCGGTTAAAATCTTCGATGGCTTTCTCGTTCTGGCCCAGAGCGGCATAAGCTAGACCGCGTTGCCGGTGCATACCGGGTGCCTTGCTGTTGTGCTTGAGAACGTCATCGTAGTCTTTGATGGCCCGCTCGAATTGCTTCTGACCGAAGCGCGCGTTGCCTCGATTCACCTGCGCGTCGGCAAGGCGCGGGTCGAGCTTCAAAGCTGTATCGTAGTTCTTGATGGCATTTTCATAATCGCCCAACTTAAAGTAAGCCAAACCGCGATTGTTATACGCTTCCGCCGCGCCAGGCGCTGCTTGGATTGCTTTATCATAGGCCGCGATGGCCTGCCGGTATTTCCCGGCGCGATAAAGCTTAACTCCTTGATTGAAGGCGTCCTGCGCCTGTCCGGCCGCGATCTTGCCAGGAACCGCGAATGCCAGCAGGCACAACAACGACCAAATACGGAAACGTTTTCTTCTCATGTAGGAAAGACCTTTAGCCTAAGGCGGAGGTATTGTCCAATGACTGCGCGTGCCTCCGGCTGCAGCGGAGTTGCTCTAGACAAAGTAGGCCAAAAGGAATAAAAATCTGACTTAACACAAGGGTTCAGGAGGTACTCATGAGCACAGTTGCCGCGGCTACACGCACGCCGGACGAGGTACTCGGCAATGACAAGATTGTGTCGTCGGACTCTCATATCATGGAGCCAGAGGATCTCTGGGAGAAAAATCTGACGCCCTCGTTGCGGGCTAAGTTTCCAAAGTTCCCGCCGCGAAATTCGCCCGGTGAGAAGCCAGGCGGTTGGAATCCAAAAGCGCGCTTGGATGAGATGGCAGTGGATGGCGTGAGCGCCGAGGTTTTATACGCAACGTATGGGCTCCGTCTGTACGCGTTGGAAGACGCCGAATTGCAGGAAGCCTGTTTTCAGATCGCAAACAACTGGATGGCCGAGTACTGCCAGGTCGCGCCGGGACGTCTCTTCGGCATTCCGATGATCTCCATGTACAACATCCCGAACGCTATCAAGGAGCTTGAACGCTGCAAAAAAGCCGGAATGATCGGGTGTATGATTTGGCAGGTGCCCCCGGATCACCTGCCGTTCACCAGCGATTATTATTATCCCTTCTGGGAGGCTGTCTCTGAGTTGGACATGCCGGTCAACGTACACATCTTGACGGGTTTCAATTACAGCCGCTTCGATCGTAAAGGGTTGGATACCTACCGCATGACCGTAAACCAGAAGCTCACGGATGCCGCCAACGTGTTATTCGATTTTGTCTTTGGCGGTGCCCTCGCGCGGTTTCCTAAGTTAAAGCTCGTTTACGTCGAAAACGAAGTCGGCTGGATCCCGTTTTATTGTCATGAATGGGACAAGTATTTTGTTCGCCATAGTCCCAAAGCGCCTCTTCCCTATATGAAGAAGCTGCCCAGCGAGTACGTTCAGGAACAGGTCTTCGCAACCTTCTTCAGCGATCCCGCCGGCGGCCGTCTGATGGAAGATTTCGGGCAAGATAATTTCATGTGGTCGAGCGACTATCCGCATGCGGCGTCCACCTGGCCGCATTCGCGCAACGTCATCGCGCGAGAGTTGGGACATTTGCCGAAAGCCACGATCGACAAGGTCGTGCGCGAGAACGTTATCGACCTCTATCATCTTAAGGTTGACGGTATTAACAATTGAAAGGAGCACTCATGCAGCCAGCAAGAAAGTTAGAAGCCGCCGAAGCGCCAAGAGCGCAAAAGTTCTCTTTGCGAACGCCTTACATGAAACAGGGCAGGATTACGCAGTTGGTCGCGGAGACTGAAAATCTGTGGATCCACACCAAGATCAATTACGAAGGCGGCGAGAACGAAATCCACTGCCATTTGGATGAGGACCATTCTTTTATTGTCCTGGAAGGCCAGATGAGCGTTTTCGACGAAAAAGGCAACGAACAAAAGATTGAAAAATATCAAGGTATCATGATCCCGAAAGGCGCCTACTACCGTTATCTCAACACGGGCACAGAAAATCTCGTAGTGCTGCGCGTTGGCGCCGGTATAAAGGGCAAACCCCAGGGCGGCGTTGAAATGCGTGTGCGTCCTGACGGTAAGCCTTTGATTGCGGATTCTGCGGAGAACAAAACCGTTCCGCCCGTAGAGGATACGCGTTATTTCGCCGACTCGGCGGGATAATGTTTCAGTCTCGCAAGTTGCCAGAGACCCGGTAGTTGGCGCAGGCCACTGAAAAGCTTCAGTGGCCTGTGTCGTTTTGGAGGTACCGAATGGCAGAAGATGGACACCCATATAACTGGGAAACTCCGCCGGAAATCTGGCGCGGCTTCAGACCCACAATCTCGGATTGGCAAGGCACGGTTGCGGCAATTTTCATTACTCCCAATGCCGCCGAAGCCATGGTCGCGGTGCCCGAAGTGCGCGCTTTTGCCGACCGGGGTCTGGAGGGCGACCGGTTCTTTCGCCTCTCGTGGAAAGCTCTCAAGCGTCCGGATAAAGCCGTAACCTTGATCGAAGCGGAAACTTTGGAGCTCGCGGCGGCCGAATTAGGCGCCGCAGATCTAGCGCAGAAGAGCCGGCGCAATATCGTTACCCGCGGGGTGCCCTTGCTTGATTTGCTGGATTGCGAGTTTTTCATCGGTGGCGCACGTCTACGCGGCATCCGACTGTTCGAGCCGTGCGGACATCTGGTGAAACTTTCTGGTATCAAGGGTATTTTCAAGGCTTTGGAACATCGCAGCGGCCTGAAAGCTGCGGTCGTGAGCGATGGCGTAATCCGCATCGGCGATAGCGTGCGGCCGCTGCGTGAAGCGCAACAACCGGCGACACCGCTGTAACGGCTCCTCTTGGCCTGAAAACTCGCATGCAGTTTGGATTGCATCTGCCCGCCTCCACGCCGAATGTCGGCTCCGGAGAACTGATCCGATTCGCGCAGAGCGCCGAAGCCCTGGGTTTTTACTGCATCACTATCGCTGATCACATCGTCGTCCCAAAGCAAATTTCGATCCCTTATCCCTATACGGTTGACGGCAAGTATCCAGGCACGGGTTATCATCTGGAGACGCTCATGACCATGGGCTTTCTTGCGGGAGCCACTCCGAGCATCAGATTTGTCACCAGTGTCATGATTGCGCCTTATCGCAATCCGGTGATCACTGCCAAGATGCTCGCCACTCTCGACGTATTGTCCAACGGCCGGGTGATTGCTGGTATCGGTGTGGGCTGGATGAAGGAAGAATTCGACAATCTACAGGCGCCAAATTTTGCCGAACGCGGCAAAGTGACTGATGAATATATTCATGCCTTCCGCGTGCTCTGGACCCAGGATGATCCGCGCTTCAATGGCAAGTATTGCAAGTTTGGTGACATAACTTTCTTGCCAAAACCGGTGCAGCAGCCGGCCATTCCAATTTGGATCGGCGGCCACAGTAAGCAGGCGATTCGCCGCGCCGCGCAACTCGGGGATGGCTGGCATCCGATCGGCGGCGTCCCGACGATTCCCTTGGAACCGGAGGACATCAGACGAGACTTGGACCTATTGGCCGACTTCGCTCACGCTGTCGGGCGCGATCCGAAAAAGATTCATGTGGCGCTCAAGGGCTCGCTTTTCGATAAAGAGATAAAGATAGAAGGGCGCCGGCGCCGCTTCATGGGCGCCGCGGAGGAGATCGCTGCCGACATCCGCGATTACCGCGCCGCTGGCGTGGACACAATGATCTTCGACGTGCGCCGGCCAAGCTTCACGGAAACATTGGAGCGCATGGAGTGGCTGGCCAAAGACGTTATCGCGCTGGCGCGATAACGTCTGGTTCAAAACGTTCGCTTTTCAAGCCCGACATCTCAATATCTCGAGACTGCCTCGCATATCCTTTCGCCCCTTCGATCAAGTCAGGTAAACTCGGGCCAAGAATGTCGTCGATCAACAAGGCGCGCAGAGCACACGGCGCAAACGGAAAAGCGACGGAATCAGAATCAGAACGCTCTGCGCTTACCGCTTTGCGCTTGGCCATTCAAGTTGCGCGCATTTGCAGCATGGCTTATAGTTTCGAAAAGATCACGTCTTCGGAAAGGCATAGGTAACGGCGCGTGGAATTCCAGCGGATTAAAAGACTTCCACCTTACGTTTTCAGCATCATAGATGGCATGAAAATGGAGGCGCGCCGGAGAGGTGAGGACATCGTGGACTTCGGCATGGGCAACCCGGATTTGCCGACTCCACCTCACGTAGTCTCAAAACTCGTCGAAGCCGCCGCCAAGCCGCAAAATCATCGTTACTCCGTCTCTCGTGGCATTTACAAGTTGCGTTTGGCCATTTGCGCCTGGTACAAGCGCCGCTACGGCGTCGACCTGGATGCGGATGCCGAAGCGATCGTGACCATCGGCGCTAAAGAGGGTTTGTCTCATCTGGCGTGGGCCACGATCGATCCCGGCGATGTGGTTTTATGTCCTAGCCCGACCTATCCGATCCACCAATACGCTGTGATTTTAGCGGGCGGCGATCTACGCTGTTTGCCATTGACGACGAGCGAGGCGTTTTTCGGCCATTTGGAAGAGGCCGTCAAACAAACGTGGCCAAAGCCCAAGATGCTGATCATTAGTTTTCCGCATAATCCAACCACGGAGGTGGTCGAGCTCGATTTCTTCGAGCGGGTTGTTAAGGCCGCGCGCGAGCACGAGTTTATCGTGGTGCATGATCTCGCCTATGCGGATCTGACCTTTGATGGCTATCAGGCGCCGAGTTTTCTGCAGGTCCCGGGCGCCAAGGACGTGGGCGTGGAATTTTTTTCTCTCTCCAAGAGCTACAATATGCCCGGCTGGCGCGTCGGCTTTGCAGTCGGCAACCGGGAAATCATTCATGCTTTGGCGCGCATCAAAAGCTATCTCGACTACGGGATTTTCCAACCCGTACAAATCGCCGCGATTCAAGCGCTCAACGGTCCGCAAGATTGCGTCGAAGACATTCGGCTGATGTACGAAAAACGCCGTGATTGCTTGATCGACGGCTTGAACCGCGCCGGCTGGAGAATCCCTAAACCCAAAGGAACCATGTTCGTCTGGGCGGAGATTCCCGGACCGGCCAAAAAGATGGGCTCGGTGGAATTTGCCAAGTACATCCTGCAGGAAGCGAAGGTGGCCGTCTCGCCCGGCATCGGCTTTGGCCAGTACGGAAATGAGCATGTGCGTTTCGCGCTTATTGAGAATGAGCACCGTACCAAACAAGCCGTGCGCAGCATCAAGCGAGCGCTGGGTAAATTACTTGACTAACAATTTCATGAGCGCTGTAGAGCAGCGAGTGATCCGTGAGCGAAAGCTCATGCGTTTCAGTTTCAAAACTCCCAACCCTTCCAAACGCTTCGGGAATTTTGAACAGCTTGAACCCTTTGAGCACAAGTCAAAACGGCCTCGGCCCTCTTCCTCCGTATCCGGACTTGACGACGGGCGCTGATATAATCCTTCAATTCGCCTCGCACGCGCAGTGACGTCCGTGAACAAAACTCACATGATCGGCATTGGCTTGCTCGGTTCTGGAGTCGTCGGCGAAGCCATCCAGGACATTTTGTTTCACGACCTCAGGGGCGGCGCCGGCGCCGATGTCGATCTCGTGCTAAAAAAAATTTATACGCGTAACCCCAAAACCAAAAAATGGTTCCGCAAGCGCCCCGAGCTTTTTACGAGTAAAGCTGAGCATGTGCTCGACGATCCGAGTGTCGATATCGTCATCGAAGCGCTCGGATTTCAAAGCCCATCGCAGTTGCCGCTGTTTAGGGATTACTTGTTGCGCGCTTTCCGGAACGGCAAATCGGTGGTGACGTCCGACAAGGCTGTCCTCGCGCGCTACGGCAAAGAGATTTGGTCGGCGGCGCAAAAGAGCGGCCAACAGCTACGCTTTGAAGCCTGTGTGGGCGGCGGCATTCCGGTCATACGCTCTCTGAGTGAAGGCTTCGCGGTGGAACAGCCGGAAGCGGTGTTCGGGATCGTCAACGGCACGTGCAATTATATCCTGTCGCAAATGGAAAAGGGCGGGAAAACTTACGCGGAAGCGTTGCAGGAAGCGCAGCAAAAAGGCTATGCCGAAACGAATCCGGCATCCGATGTTAACGGTAGCGATGCCGAAGCCAAACTGCTGCTGCTTTTGTTGGTCGCATTTGGTTTGCAAATCCAACCGGGTACGATCTGGCGCAGAGGCATTGAAGAGATTCATGCGGTGGATTTTCGGTATGCCCAGAGGATCGGCCCGAGCACGATCAAACAACTTGCCGTCGCCCGACGAATCGGCCAATCGGTCCAGGTCTTCGTTGCGCCTGTGTTGGTGCAGAGGGACAACATACTGGCTAGTATCGACGGCGCCACCAACGCGGTTTGTTTTGCCGGCAGGAGCAGCAGCGGCGGCCGCGGCGAGCGTGACTACGACTACGTCTTGGTCGGACCCGGGGCGGGTGGCGGGCCGACCGCGGTGGCGGTGCTCGGCGACGTCTATGAACTGGCGCGTGGCGGCCGCAAGTTCGCAGGTGCGCCTAGTCTCATTCCGAGCGGAACTTTAAAACTGCAACCCGAGGACGACATTAACGGGTCTTTCTATCTCCGCTTGGTGGTTAAGGATCGCGCCGGCATCGTCGGGGATATTGGCCGCACGTTCGGTGCGATCGGTGTTAACATCTCGGAGATTTGGCAGATGCGACATACCGAAGAAGAAGTGCGACTGCTGGCGCAAAGTTATAAACTTCGGCAGCGGCCGCAGGACGTCTTGCCATTCGTGATGACTCTCGAGCGGGCTACTGTCCGGCAGATGCGCAAGGCTCTAGATTCCTTAAGCCAGCGAGACTATATCCTTGTTGATCCGGTTTGGATTCCGATCTGGGGAGCAAAGTGAAGTATATCGTTTTGCAAGGCGACGGTATGGCGGACTACCCGCTTGAAGTTCTGGACGGGAAAACGCCGCTACAGGCGGCACACACCCCCAATATGGACTGGCTCGCGGCGCACGGCGTATTTGGCCTGGCGCATGTGATTCCCGATGGTTTTCCGCCGGGCAGCGATGTCGGCAACATGAGCATCATGGGGTACGATCCTGCGGTTTATCATACGGGTCGCTCACCCCTCGAGGCGGCGGGCATGGGTGTGGCTTTGAACCCCCAGGACATTGCCTTTCGCTGTAATCTGGTCAGTCTCGCCGGTGCCGGCAACGAGACCTTCATGGCTGATTTTACCGCAGGGCATATTTCGAGCGAACACGCGAAAGAGATGATCAATGATCTCGGGCGCGAACTCGGTGGCGATGACATCGAGTTTTTTCCCGGCGTCAGCTACCGTCATTTGATGGTTTGGCGCGACGGCAAAGAGAAGATGACAACGACGCCGCCGCATGACATTACCGGAAAGAAAATCGCTGCTTATCTGCCCTCTGGCGACGGTGCCCAGCGCTTGTTGCAGTTGATGGAGGCCTCACGTGCCATGCTTGCTGAGCATCCGGTCAACAAAAGACGCGCGGCTCAAGGTGAGCCTCAGGCAACATCGATTTGGCTCTGGGGGCAGGGGCGGGCGCCGCGCCTGCCCCTGCTCACCAGAAGATTCGGCATCAAAGGCGGCGTGATCTCGGCTGTAGACATCATCCACGGCCTTGGAGTCTATGCCGGATTGGAACGAATCGAAGTTCCCGGTATCACCGGTTTTCTTGACACGAATTATCGCGGTAAGGGTGAATACGGCCTGCGCTCGCTACAGAAGAACGATTTCGTCTTTATTCATGTCGAAGCCATCGACGAGGCGGGCCATATGGGTGATGTGAAAGCCAAAATCCAAGCGTTGGAAGACTTCGATGAGAAAGTTGTGGGGACCGTTCTTAGCGGCATGAAGCTGCGCAACGACTGGCGCGTCCTGCTTATGCCGGATCACCCGACTTCGATTGCACTCAAGACCCACGTTGCCGAGCCCGTGCCGTTTGTGTTGTACTCGCCCATGGAGCCACGTGACAATGGCGCTGTGGGATACAATGAGAAAGATGCGGCGAAAACCGGTATCGTGGCTAAAGAGGCGTTCAGGCTAATCGAGGCGCTCATCGAAGGGAGACAAACATGGATCGAAACTTAGCTCTAGAAGCCGTTCGTGTCACTGAAGCGGCAGCGCTTAGCTGTGCCCGCTGGACCGGCCGCGGGGATGAAAAAGCGGCGGATCAGGCGGCTGTGGATGCCATGCGAAAAGCATTCGATGCCCTAGCTATTGATGGTACGGTGGTGATCGGTGAAGGCGAACGGGACGAAGCTCCGATGCTTTATATCGGCGAGAAAGTCGGCTCGGGAGGTCCGAAAGTAGATATCGCTCTCGATCCCCTGGAAGGCACAACCATCTGCGCCACCGGCGCGCCCAACGCGCTCGCTGTTATAGCGATGGGAGATGGCGGAAATTTGCTCAACTGCCCGGACACCTATATGGAAAAGATCGCTGCCGGACCCATCGGCAGGGGAGTGGTCGACCTCGACAAGACGCCGACGCAGAACCTGCAGGCGTTGGCCGAGGCGAAGCGCTGCAGGGTGGAAGATTTGATGGTTATCATTCTCGCGCGGCCGCGCCATGAAGCCATCATTCAGGAAGTGCGCAAGGCCGGCGCCCGCATCCGGCTGATCGGCGATGGTGACGTATCGGCGGCGATCGCGACCACCAAACCGGAAACTGGGATCGATCTGTTACTCGGCATCGGCGGCGCCCCCGAAGGCGTGCTCGCAGCTGCGGCGCTGCGCTGCGTGGGCGGGGCATTCCAGGGCCGCTTGAAACCGCGGAATAACGAAGAAATCGAGCGCGCCAAGAAAATGGGCGTGACCGATATTCACAAGAAATTCGCTATTGAGGAACTAGCCGCAGGTGACGTGATGTTCGCTGCCACGGGCGTTACCGACGGTGACTACCTTCAGGGGGTGCATTTCTTTTCGGGTGGTGCGACGACTCAGTCGGTGGTGATGCGTTCCAAGTCGCGGACGATCCGCATCATCAATGCGACGCACTACTTCGAGCACAAACCGAACTACTAACGTCAGTCAACGTTCATATGTTCAAAAGTTCAAGGTTTAAGGTCTCCCTCACGTTTCCTGCGGGCTAGTGCCTGCGGCCTTGGTTTTGAACATTGAACTCTTGGAACTTTTGAAATTCATTCCTCTCTCATGGCTCGAAAAAAAGGAAAAAGATACTCCTGGCGGCGGTGGCTGCTCATTTTTGTTGGAACTCCGCTGGCGATTTGGTTCCTCGCTTTCGTCATCTGGTTTTTTTGGCCTGAGATTCAGGGCCTCTTGAGGCCGGAAAAAACGGCTGCGCGTTTACCTCTCAGTTCCCCTCAAAGCGAAGATCGCGGCAAGAAACGCGAAGGTCAGTCGCGGCCGGTGCGGGAAGATATTCCTGAGGAAGATCGCAAAAGACTTGACGCACTTCTGAAGCAGCGTTGAGAGAAGGTGGCACGCATGGCTTTAAAGCTGGTCAAAGGCTCCAACAAAAGCTTAGACGAAGTTGCTAACGAGAAATCCCGCGATGAATACCTCATCGCTTGCCTGCGCGACGAAGTTAACGATCCCAAATTTTCAGAGTGGGAGCGGGGTTTCATCATGAGCCTGGCGCGTCAACTGGACCAGGGCCGCAGACTGTCCGAGAAGCAAAAGGAAATTCTGGAAAGAATTTGGAACAAGTAGAGGGAATCTCCACTGCAAATTCCGCGTGTTTCCTCATGCGGAACTGGGAGTCAAAGCCCAGCAATATCAGGTGCAGATATTGGATTATCTCTCTTTGGAAAACTGCCGTAGGGGAGATTTGTCTCTCCGAAACTCTCTCCATACGCTTTCTAACGAATCGAAATCGGCAAGCGCTCTTAGTGAGGCGAAAGTCGGAAAAATCACCGGCAGTTGATTCTTGGCGTTCATTCGTAAAGCATCATCAGGGCTAAGCCATAGACTATGGGAAACTTCGGCCGTTACGGGCAGGGGAGACTGATGTACTGGCAACTCGGCCAGAAAAAAGTGAGTATCGTATCGCATCGAGACCTGCTCTGGTGTCTGCCAGTGGGAAAAATGCGCCAGGGCTCCTAGATCGCAGAAAACCCCTTCGGACTCAAGTAAGCCTGCGAAGGTTAGAGCAGAAGAGAGACGGGAATGTTTCTCGATCAGGCGTTCTCTTGCGTCGTCAGGCATGCGCCGCCCGGTCCGATCCAGCCCAAGAAGAATCCCGGCCTCCTCGAACAGTTCGCGTAAAGCCGCAACCCACACGCCGAGCGCGACCCGCGGGCCCACTTCTGCACCAATGAATTCTTGCGCCTGATCAGGAGTCAAACCGGTGCAGCGCTGCAACATAGCGCGTGAGTAATCTTCTTTGCGCAAAGTGCCGCCCGGAAAACAATACTTGCCGCCGAGGAAGGCCATGCCTTCCGGACGTCGGGTGAGAAAAATCTCAAGGCCGCGCTGGCCTGTGTCGCGAAGTAGAATCACCGTCGCGGCGAGACGCGGTTTTTCGCTCATGTGACGTCCATTAACAACGGACCGGCAAAGGCATTTTGACAGGGCGGTCCGGCGCAGAAGTAGGTCTCGAAACGCCGCTGCGTCGCGGAAAAAAGAATTACGCTCGATGAGACTGTGCCCGACTCCGGGCCGTGAACGCAGACCGCGTCGCGCGGCTGCTCTTCGCTGATACAAGTGTGGTCGCCCAGCAGGAGCCTCAAGCGATCAAGCCAGGCGCTCGATCTTATTTGTGGGGAAAGCGTCGGGGCGCAGGCCATGAAACGGCTACCCGCGCGATCCGCCTTCCCGGACGCGGTGTCGATTTCAGCCGCGCTGCTAAAAACATGAAGGCCGGGACTGAGCGAGCGCAAGGTAATACGCTCTTCTTCGTTGAAGGCGATGCCAGCACTCTTGTCGTCGGCATAGAGAAGCGTAAAAGGATTGTAAGTTTCGCGGTGGCGTCCGAGAAACTCTCCAGCGGCGCCAGCGCTTCGCAGGCGGAGGAGATCAAGGCACAGCAAACCTCTCGAGCGAAGCTGAACGCGAGTTGAGCCGCCACCATTAATCCGTCGATTGAGAATGGCGGCCACTAGCCCAAATTCGTTGACGCCGAGCCAGGTTCCTCCGGCCGTCAGGTCTTTTCCTGCGAGGATTTTGGGATTAGCGGCAATCAAGGACGGCGGCAGCGAAGCGCGCTCGTAGCGTTCGTCGCGGTTCGCGGCCACCAGTAAGGGATAGCCATCGAAGACGTTGAAGAAGAGCGCCAGGGTACACATCTGAAGGTTTACTACAGAAAGGCTAGAGTGTATGCAACCATCATTGGGCTGCGCGATTTGGCAGCGGTAAGAGCGCGCAAGAACCAGCGCAAAACGGCGCGCGCTCATTCAGCAGCCCAGGTGAGAGTCATTCGCTCTGATTTCCGATGCCGAAATCATAACGGTGGCCCGCGGCTGTCGTCTTCTTTTGAGCGACGCCGCGGGATCCGTAAACACTTCGTTAACTGAGCTGCCGGCCGCACGCTTGATTGTCGTGAATGGGTGTATATGTTAGCTTGGCGGTTGGAGAGAAGATCATGTTTCAGTCGGTGAATGACGTCATTTCCGGCTTGGGCGGGCAGCACTACATTTGCGGCAAGAGCGTCGCCACCGTCGTGTATCTCGGCGCGGCGTTGCAGAAGCCCATTCTCGTGGAAGGACCCGCAGGAGTCGGTAAGACGGAATTGGGCAAGGTGCTCGCCAGTTCCCTCGGCATGGAGCTGATCCGGCTCCAATGCTATGAAGGCCTCGACGAAGCCAAAGCCTTATACGAATGGGAATACGCCAAACAACTACTGTACACGCAAATCTTGAAGGACAAAATCGGCGAGATCATCAAAGGGTCCGAGACTCTGCAGGAGGCCGTCAACTCGATCGCTGCCCAGGACGGGGTTTTTTTCTCCGACCGTTTTCTTTTGCCTCGGCCACTGTTGCGCGCCCTGCTGGCGGAAAAACAGACTGTTCTCCTGATCGATGAAATCGATAAGTCGGATGCCGAGTTCGAAGCCTTTTTGCTCGAGATCTTGAGTGATTTTCAAATTACTGTGCCGGAGATCGGCACCGTAAAGGCCAAACATATTCCACTCGTGGTTCTCACCAGCAACAACAGCCGGGAATTGTCCGATGCGCTCAAGCGACGCTGCCTTCATCTTTATCTGGATTTTCCCGACAGCGAACGAGAGATGGAAATTATCAAGCTCAAAGTGCCTGGCGTGGGAGATCAGCTTGCTCAGGAAGTAGTTCGTTTGCTCCAGAGGGTGCGCAAGTTAGATTTAAAGAAGACGCCGAGCATCAGTGAATCACTGGATTGGGTCAAGGCGCTGACTCTTTTGAACGTTAAGCAATTGGACGAAGAGTTGGTGGACCAGACTATGTCCGCTCTGATGAAGTACGAAGCCGATATCCGCAAAGCACACCAGGAACTCAAAGCGTATCTTGCCGAACGGAGGGCGCAGCAGGGCACGGCGGGCGGTGATAAGGACCATCTGCACTAGTCTGCGTGCGCGCCTTCTCCCATGGAACAACGCATTGTCGAATTCGCGAACGTGTTACGCCGGAACGGCGTGCGCATATCGCTCTCCGAAAACATGGACGTATTTCGCGCGCTGGAGCGCGTCGGCGTTGAGGATCGGCAGCTTTTCCGTGACGCGCTGCGCGCCACTCTCATCAAACGCGCCGGCGATCTACGGCCGTTCGAGGAGCTTTTTGATTTCTTCTTTCTCGGCCTGGGTCAGGCGATCGACCGCCTCGAGCGACGCATCATGGAGGAGCTTGAGCTCTCTCCAAGTCAGTATCAGGAGATGCTCGAGCGACTTCAGCAGCTTATGAAGCGCCTCGAACGAGAACTGTCCAGCTTGACCCAGGCGCTGCTAACGGGGGATCGCGCGCAATTGGAACGCCTCTTCCGCGAGGCGGCGCGCCAGGAGCTCGACAGCGGAAGCCAGGACGGCTTTCGTTACACGCCCTATATGCGACTGGGAGCGCGCCTCCAGTTAGAGCAAGTGCAGCGGGACATAGAAGGTCTCAAAGCCGTCCTCGCAAGGCTTGTCGAGCACGGCGAGAATTCCGAAGACATACAGAAGATGACTCGTTACCTCGACGAGCGGTTGCGCGATCTGAACCGATTGTTGCGCGAGGTGATTCAACAGGAACAGCGCAAGCAAGGCCATGAACCGCGCGATTCGGGCGCGCGCAGCGCGCTCGCCGACAAAAGCTTTGCCTTTTATACCGAGGATGACATCCGGCGCATGAACGATGCCGTGACCCAGCTTGCGCGCCGGTTGAAGAATCGGCTGTCGGTGCGGCGCAAAAAAGCCGCGCGCGGCCGTTTCGACGTGAAAAAGACGCTGCGCAGGAATCTTCAATACGGCGGTGTCCCATTCGAGATCATGCTCGATCGCCGCAAGAAGACGAAACCGCAGCTCATGATCCTTTGTGATATTTCCGACTCGGTACTGAACGCGTCTCGCTTCATGCTCCAGTTCGTGTATTCAATCCAAGATCTGTACGCCAAAGTTCGCAGCTTCGTGTTCGTCAGCGATATCGGCGAAGTGACCCAATTATTTGAAGAGAATGAAATAAACCGCGCAGTGGAGGCGGCGCTTAAGGGCGACGTCATCGATGTCTTTTCCCATTCCAATTTTGGCCGCGCGTTCGAGACGTTTTACAGAAACTACTTTACCGCCGTGGACTCCAGGACGACGGTGCTCATTATTGGCGACGGGCGGAATAATTATAACCGGGCCAATGACTGGGTGCTGAAAGAGATCCAGAGCAAGGCTAAGCAACTCATCTGGCTGAATCCGGAAAGCCGCATGACCTGGGGGGTTGGCGACAGCGAGATGCCGCGTTATGCGCCGCATTGCCAGGTTGCCGCCGAGTGCCGCAGCATCAGCCAGCTCTACAAGATTATCGATCTGATGGCGCCATGAAGAAGCTCTACATCCAGACCTACGGCTGCCAAATGAATCAATACGATTCGCAGCGGATCGAGCGGGTACTGGGCAGGCTTGATTACCGGCTCACCGATCAGATCGAGCGCGCCGATCTGATTTTACTCAACACCTGCAGCGTCCGCGACAAAGCGCAGCAAAAGGTCTACAGCACGCTGGGAAACTGGAGAGAATACAAGAGACGCGAAGGCGTGATCATCGGCGTCGGCGGTTGCGTCGCGCAGCAGGAGAGAGAAAATCTTCTCAAGCGCATGCCGCACGTCGATATCGTTTTCGGCACGCACAATATCCACAAACTTCCGGACATGATCGCAGAGGTGCAAACGGACAACGCGCGCTTGGTAGAGACTGCGTTCTACCGCGATCCGGCGTATATGGAAGAAGGGGAGGCGCCGGTTCAAGCCGGCGGCGTCAAAGCCTTTGTTACTATCATGCAGGGTTGCAACAAGGTATGCAGTTTTTGCGTCGTGCCTCATGTCCGCGGGCGCGAAGTGAGCCGGCCGAGCTCCAAGATCATAGCGGAGGTCGAAGAGTTGGCGCGCCAGGGCAGCAAAGAGATCATGCTCCTGGGCCAAAACGTGAATTCGTACGGTAAGACGATGCCCGGCGAAATCACTTTCTCCGAATTGCTGAGCCAGGTAAACAGCGTTGCCGGCATTCGGCGCATTCGCTTCACAACCTCTCACCCGCAGGATCTCTCACCGGAACTGACCGAAGCCTTCGTGACCCTGGAGAATCTTTGCGAGCATCTCCACCTGCCCGTGCAATCAGGCTCCGATGCGGTTCTTGCGCGAATGCGCCGCGGCTACACCACCGCGGAATATCTCAGGCGTTTAGAGCGACTCCGCAGCCGGCGTCCGGACATAGCGCTCAGCACCGACATTATTGTTGGTTTTCCCGGCGAGACCGAGCGCGAATTCACCGAAACGCTAGAATTGCTCCATCGAGTGGAGTATGATGAGATCTACTCGTTCATGTATTCGCCGCGGCCTCAGACGGTATCTGCCAAGCTCTATGAGGACGATATTCCCCAAGCCGTAAAGAAGGAACGTCTGGCCGCTGTCCAGTCGTTGCAGCGAGAGATCGCTCTACGAAAAAACAGGCAGAGACTCGGCGGCGCTGACGAAATTCTGATTGAGGGAAGCTCGAGACTAAAAAACGGGCAGATGATGGGCCGCACACGCGGCAACAGAATCGTCAATGTACACGGCCCGGAAGCGTTGATTGGTACCTTTCAGCAGGTTCGAATCACCGGCGCTACGGCAAACTCGCTCGTTGGAGAGATTCTCTGTCCCGCGTACCGCGACGAGATTCACAAAGAGGGAGAAACGGCATGACTAAAAGGGAAGACAGAGACAGCATTCAAATGTCAGTGGGCGGCTTGACCTTAGACCCGGTGACGAAAACTCCCATTGTCATTCTCAAAGATCCTGACAATAAGCTTAATCTGCCGATCTGGATCGGTCTTTTGGAAGCCACCGCAATGGCCACAGAGATCGAAGGCGTCAAGATGGCTCGTCCCATGACGCACGATCTCCTGCGCAATATTTTGGGCGAAGTGGGTTGTGCTGTGGAGTCGATCGAGATTACCGAGCTGAAGGAGAATACCTACTACGCTATGGTCCGACTGCGACTGGCGGGTCGCGAATTAAACATCGATTCGCGTCCGAGCGACGCCATTGCACTTGCGCTGCGTACCAAGAGTCCGATTTATGTGGCGAAAGCTGTTTTGGAAGCGTCAAGCGTCCTGCAGCAGAGCGAAGATACCGCTGGCCCGGTGGAAAACATATCCAACGTATCTCAGGAAAAATGGGCCGAGATCCTCGAGAAAATGAACCCGCAAGATTTTAAGTACAAGACCTAGCCCGGAGTGGACACGAAATTACGTACGAGGAGCAAGCCTGTTCGCTTGCGGCCAAGATTGCGGCTAGAGTTCCGATCAGGGTTTTAAACTCAACGCGAGCCTGAGAGTCATTTCCCGACCGTCGCTCCTCGGCCTGGCAACCGATTGTCGAGTTTCCTGGACCATCATACCCCGGCTAGTTTTCTCCGATGGCAATAGGGCTACCCTGTATCTATTCTTAAAGATGGCCACGACGAGCAAAAGAATCACTCGCAAAGAACTACGCCAACCCGATTGGTTTCAAGTCACATCTGAAAACGCGCTCGAGCAATTTGCCCGGCACCGCACGAAGATCATCGGCCTGCTCGCCGCTCTGGTTGTGATCGGGTTGATCGTCGCTGGTTGGCAGCTTTTTAAGGCGCGGCAGAATGCTGCCGCCGGCAAAGAGTTTAGCAGCGCGTTATCCCTCTATCATGCGGAGAAGTATGGCGAGGCCATCCCTGAGTTTCAAAAGGTACAGGGCTACCGCTGGTCGCGTTACGCATTGCTAGCTTATCTTTACGAAGCGAACAGCTATTTAGGACTCGGCGAGCCAGCCAAAGCGGCAGCGCCCGCGGAGCGCTTTTTGTCGGGAACGGGTCCCGATACTTTGTACCGGCAGATTGCGGCAATGACGCTTGCGTCGATCGAGGAGCGGCAGAATCGATGCAAAGAAGCGCTTGTGCGCTATGCCGAAGCCGAACGGATAAAAGCGGCTTTGCAGCAGGAAGCGCGTCTCGGAAAAGCGCGTTGTGCCGAGCAGCTTGGCGATCTCCAGACGGCCGTCAATAGTTACCGCGACTTTTTAAAAGAAGATCAGGAACCTATCATAAGCGCGCGATTGGCCGCTCTTGAGGCGAAGGTGAAGCCGGCCGCCCTCCCGACCGGAAAATAAACCGGCAGAGAACGTCTGATAAGATATATTATGTCAACTTTTATGGCCGCGCCTTTCTGCCGGCCCAGTAAAAAGTTGAGATAACATATATCTCCCGTGATCCCCTCCCTTATGAGTCCCTCAAAGTATCGCCACCTGTTCAAAAAAACGCAGGCTGCTCAGAACGATCAGAGACGAGGTGCGCGAGAATCGATAACCGGAGGCGTACGTCTGGAGTACGTTGACGCGCGGGCGATCAGGCGCAGCAAAGTATATATTGAGCCCCTATGAGCAAGCAGCCTGCGCTAGAAATACCGCCAGAGCCACCATTTCTCGAATCCCACTTTGGCCCAGTAAATCAGTCGCGACGGGCCCCAGGTGCGTGCCTCGGTAGTCCCAAAAGGCGGCCATCCGGACGGATACGTCGTGCGATTTGCTGCGGCGCGTCCTGCGCCGAATGCCAAGAGTCATATTGTGTGCAGCCATAGATCCACGGGTCGTTCTTTCCCGGTGATTTCAGCAGCGAGGTTGTGTGCAAGGACGTCCGCTTCCTGATGGGCTACGCCGCCGGATTTCGATGCCGGCAAATCGGCGCAATCGCCAAGCGCGTAGACATGATCCCACTTTGTTTTGAGGCTCTCGTAGTCTACCCGAATGCCGTTTTCAGTCTCCGCCAGGCCGCAATCGAAAAGCGCTTGCGCAGGCCGGTGTGGCGGAACCATAACGAGGAGATCATAGGGAATTTTGTAGCCGTAAAGTCCTGAGACGATTTTCGCTTCGGGGTCGATAGAACGCACGACAAATTCATAGTGTTGCTTGATATTGCGCCGGCGGCTCTCCGCATCCATCCACACCGCTGGAGATCGCCGCTCTCCGGTCGGTTCAGGATCGCGGGTGAAATATTCAATTTGCACCCGGTCGCGCATGCCGCGTTGCTTAAAATAATCGTCCAACATCCACTGTGCCTCGTACGGCGCCGGCGGGCAACGGTACGGGCCCAGCGGGACGCCCACGACGACGCGGCCACCGTGGAACGCTTCAAGTCGCTGGCGCAGCTCGATAGCGCCCTCCAGCTCCCATGGATGAATCGACCCTTCAGCAAAGCCGGGTACCAGATCGGGGCGTGTCTGCAAACCAAGTGAAACGATGAGGTAGTCATAGTTTACCGTCTGATTTTGCAGGTAAACTTCTTGGCGCAACGGATCGATCCCCAAAACCTCGGATTGGATGAATTTAACGTTGTTGCGTTCCAGTCGTTTCAGGCTTCGGGTGACGTCTCTGGCCTGTCGCGCGCCGACCATTACGAAGAGAAACGCCGGCATAAACAGATGATCCGGCCGCTTGTCGATCAGTAATACGTCATGCTGATCGCCCAGCTTGCGACCGAGATGTGTCGCCGCAACAATGCCGCCGCTACCGCCGCCAAGTATGACGATCTGTTTTCTTCCGTCGAGTCGAAACATTCCCTAACCGCTCTATGGCACCCGCCCAGCTTTGGCCGCGTAACGCTCTTTCGACCTGATTGATAAACCTTTGAGGTTACGCAATCGCTGCTCGCGCCACGACCTTTGCTCCTCATGCCCTTCTCTTGTCAGCTCCTTACCGAAGCCGGATGTAGACTTAAGGAACCAGATAAGTAATTTGTCGGAAGTGTGTTTAAAGAACTCCATCTGCGGTTGCTGATCGTTTGCGGGTATGCGCCTAACGGCTACGGAGTTATCTGAGAAAGGTATCTTCCTGGCGCAGCTTTTCCCCGGCATCCAATAGCGACTGAGGCGTGGGTCCTGCCTCGCCGATCAATCCAACTTGCTGGAGAAATTGGCCGATCTGGGCGTGATCGCGGGGGCTCACCGGCGCGTAAGGGCGCGCGGGATTGCCGATATCGACACCAAAGTGCTTCATCGCTGATTTCATCACCGGCGGCAAACCATAGGCTGCCCATTTGCCAGGAAAAAGCGCAAAGCAGCGCGCCCAGAAACGCGCTCGATCCAGGTCGCCGGCGCGAAACGCCCTAACTACTTGAGCGCCGATTCTTGTCCCCGGCGGCGGCATTGTCGCGCCCGATCCGCCGAGCATCAAAGTGACCAGCAATGGTTGCATGGTCGTGAAGTAATGGCCGCGGCCGGCGATATCAATTTGCTCAATGAGCCTCGATATTTTAGTTATGTCCCGAGAGCTTTCCTTGAAATATCGGATGTTCTCGATCTCGCTGATTTTGACGAACGCATCCTGGGGTGGATCGGCGCCAGGGCCCGGATTGTGGTAACAGGTTACGGGCAGAGGGCTTGCGCTAGCGACCTGAGTGTAGAATTCCATCAATTCGGCGATCGTCGGTTGACCGCCCCATGGCCGTAACGGCATGAGAACCTGGACGAAGTCGCCCCCTACTTTGGCGGAGTATTCCGCCAAATCGATGACTTCTTTGGGTGAGGGGCTTGAACAACCAAGAATGATAGGCAGCCGATGATCGACCATTTCGGTGGCGACCTTAAGAAGCTCTTTGCGCTCGTCGCGCGAGAGCATCGTATACTCCGCCGCCTCGACTGCCGCGATGGTGACGGCGTCGCAATCCTGAACTAAAAAGTCGATTTCTCTTTCCAACGCTTTGTAATCGATACGGTCGTTGTCATCGAATGGGGTGAGACAGGCCCCGATGATGCCTTTGATCGGCTGAGTGATGCCCATGGCTTTAGCTCAAGACTTCCGCGACGATACGCGCGTGTCCGGCGTCGCTGCCTTTGATACGGAGAGGCAGCGCCATGATGCGGGTTTTTTTGCCGATGATGCTGCCGATGTTCGCCACGTTCTCCGCGATCAGGACGTCGTTGCTCAACAGCATCTTATGCACCGGGAACGCAAAACCCTTGGGCCGCAGCGGCGTCGGTAAATCCACGGTGATGCAGTCGATGCACACCATCTTGATCCCTTTGTTCACCATCCACTCGGCTGCGTCTACGGAAAAATACGGATGCATGTTGTAATCAGGGCTGTCAAACTTCGCGTCCCATCCGGTATGCAACATTAGAATGTCGCCCTTGCTCACCGATACGCCGGAGTTTTCCAGATCTGCGGCGGTGATCTCCTCGCCGCCGTTTTTGTTGACCGAAATC
>DATACQ010000450.1:0-5254 GCA_036258955.1 Binatia bacterium | reverse complement strand
TTCCGCTGGCTGTGCCGGCGTTTTTGTCCGCGTTCGTGCTGAATTTCCTGCGTGGGCTGCGATCCTTCGAAACTCCGGTCTTGCAAGGCACGCCCGGAGGTATCAAGGTCTTCGTTAGCCGGGTTTATGACTCGATGGCTCTGGAGTTTAGCACGGGCCTAGCGACCTCCTATAGTATGATCCTGGTCATTCTTTCCGTCGTCACCTTATACTTCTACATCCGAACGACCCGCTTTTCCGAGCGCTTCGCGACGATTACCGGCAAGGGGTACAGAGTCAAAGTCATTGATATCGGTCCCTGGAAGTACGTGACGTTTTTGGCCGTGTTTCTTTACTTCGTCTGCGGTATCCTGATTCCGTTTCTTGTGCTAATCATCGTCTCGATGATCCCGTACTTCGACTACGGAACTTTCATGACGTTTCCGTCGAACGCGGTGTTAACCAATTACTACACCGTTTTGAAACACCCGAGTTTCATCGCCGGCCTCTATAACTCTTTGGTTCTGTCGGTGAGCATCGCCGTGATCACTGTGTTCATCGGAATCGTCATGGCTTTTACGATCTACCGCACGCGTGCAATCGGCACCAAAGCATTTGAATTTATCGGCACTCTGCCGCTGGCCTTTCCGCCGCTGGTGCTGTCGGTGGGGCTGGTGATCATTTTTCTCGGGACTCCTCTGTATAACAGCCTCTGGGCTTTGGGAGTCGGGCTGTTTATCGCTTACTTTCCTTACGCGTTCCGGAACGCGTCAGGGTCGATCGTCAACATTCACAAGGAACTCGACGAGGCGGCATGGGTTCATGGCGCACGCTGGCGACATGTCTTTTTCAAAATCACTCTGCCGATCCTGAAACCCTCGGTAGGTGGCGCGCTTTTTTATATCTTCATCGAATCGATTCGTAACGTCGATGTGGCCGTGCTGTTAACTTCTCCCGGCAATGAATACGGGCCGGTGACCCTCTTCGAATACTTTCGCCTCGGCCAGTGGGCGGAGGCGGCCGCCGGGGGCGTGATCTATCTAATCATTTTGATCGTCGCCGTCTCCATCGCAAAGTTCGCCTTCAAAATGAAATTCAGTCTGTAACATCTATCAACAAAGGGGGGCTAATGATGGGACTAAAGATTGGATCAGGTCTGGCGGCCGCGTTGTTAGGATCGGGTTTAATGCTGGTCGTGGCATCGGCGGCTGAAGTATCTAAAAACAAAGACTCGGCGACGGAGACCAAAACGGCGCCGCAAAAAACGCAGACAAAAAGCGCTACTGCTACCTCGAACGCCACTGCTAATGCGGCCAAAGCGTTCGAGAGGGCGAGCAGCGAGCTTTATCCGAAAGCCAAGCAAGAAGGCAATGTGATTATCTATTCCGTATGGGACGTCGACCACCTGCGCGCCATTACAGAGGCATTCATGAAGCGTTATCCAGGGGTTAAGGCGACCTACTGGCAAGCACGCAATCCGGAAATCGTCACCCGCGCACTGACGGAGTTTCAGGGCGGCCAGTCGAGCGTAGATGTGATCTTATCGGATAACGCCCCCCCGGTGTTGCGCGCCGCCGGTGCCATGTCGAGTTACGAAACCGTTCAGAAGGACGTTTTGTATCTGCATGATCCGACCTTACCGACGGTGAGCCTGCAAATTCAGGCGTTGACGTACAACACCAAGAAGATCAAGCCGGCGGATTTACCGAAAAGTTGGGAGGATGTCGCCAATCCAAAATACAAGGGACTCGTTGCCCTCGATGATCCCATGAGAGCCGGGCCGCTCAGCTCGATGCTGGCGGCGCTCAAAACGCAATGGAACAATGACGAGCGCTTCAAAAAATTCGTGGCGGGTCTAAAAGCGCTGAACGTTCCCGTGCATAAAAGCACGAGCGCCATGTTCCGACTGGTGGTGGCGGGGGAGTACGCGATTTGTATGCCCGCGCTGCTGCACGACGTCATTCACGACAAGGAGAAGGGGACACCGATCGACTACGTAAAAACCGTTCCTCCGGTCGTCTTTCCAAGGCAAGCTGGAATCTACGGCAAGGCGCCCAACCCAAATGCCGCCCGGCTTTTTGCCGAGTGGCTGATTTCGGAGCAGGGCCAAAAGGTCATCGATGCAATCGGGCGAGAATCCGCGCGCAACGACTTCAAGTCGAAGACTTCGATTGACACCGCGTTCCCGAAAGGCACGAAGCCGCTGCCGGTGACGGACCGCCTATTTCTGGAGGATCCCAAGAAGTGGCTGGACGTTAACGTCAAGCCTGTTTGGGAAGGATAGACCAAAGAGCTGCGCGGACCAGGGGCTTTGGCGCGGAGGCCCCTGGTTTGTCTTCCGGGAGACGCTTTTCAGCCGTGCGGTACGTCCAAGTAATGCTTGACAAGAAAAGCGCTTTTTCTTAGTATGACGTAGACGCCTTAATACTTAGCCCCACTGTGAAACGTCGTCCCGTTGATCCGTTCCAGATTTGATTTGTTTTCAGCCAAACCCTCGCAAGTCATCTCCATGCTTGTCGCTTTGACATGCCCGAAATTGAGATTGCGCCTTATCTGATAGGACCCCGCGCGAGGGTTCGTGCAAACCTCAAGTTGTTCCAAGGCGCTGTGTTACTAACCCTCTGACCGAAGATCGCTTCTCATGCGAAAATCAGGTTCAGATAGTTTGAAAGGAGAATGAACGTTTATGGTGCGTGGCAGAATGCGGCCCGCGGAGCCGGAGAGCGCGGAAGACAACGGGCTCAATCTTAAGGCGTTAAAAGAGAAGAAAATAGGCGATCTCGCCCTAATTGGCAAAGGCTTCAACATCGAAGGCGCCGCCAATATGCGAAAGCAGGAGCTGATCTTTGCTATCCTGCAGGCGCAAACCGAGCAGAACGGCCATGTCTATGGCGAGGGGGTTTTGGAAACACTACCCGACGGTTTTGGTTTTCTCAGGGCCCCTGATTACAACTATCTGCCCGGGCCGGACGACATTTACGTTTCGCCGAGCCAAATACGCAGATTCAGCCTGCGCACCGGAGACATCATCTCCGGGCATATCCGGCCGCCGAAGGAAGGGGAGCGCTATTTCGCGCTTCTCAAAGTGGAGTCCATCAACTATGAGGATCCCGAGAGAGCTAGGGAAAAGATTCTTTTCGATAACCTGACGCCTCTCTACCCCAACGAGCGACTGCGCCTCGAATCGCAGCCGGACAATTATACGACGCGTATCGTCGATTTGCTTACACCCATCGGCAAGGGCCAGCGTGGCTTGATCGTTGCCGCGCCACGGACCGGAAAACAATGATGTTGCAGCACATCGCGAAGGCGATCGCGTACAACCAGAAAGAAGTCATTTTGATCGTGCTCTTGATCGATGAACGGCCGGAAGAAGTGACCGACATGCAGCGCTCCGTAGACGGGGAAGTGATCAGTTCCACGTTCGACGAGCCGGCCACGCGCCACGTGCAGGTCGCGGAAATGGTGATTGAAAAGGCGAAACGGCTGGTGGAACATGGCAAAGATGTGGTGATCCTTCTCGATAGCATCACCAGGCTGGCGCGAGCCTATAATACGGTTGTTCCACCGAGCGGAAAGATTCTATCGGGTGGCGTGGACTCCAATGCCCTTCATAAGCCGAAAAAGTTTTTCGGCGCCGCGCGCAATATAGAAGATGGTGGCAGCTTGACGATTATGGCAACCGCCCTCATCGATACTGGCAGCCGCATGGATGAGGTTATCTTCGAAGAGTTTAAGGGAACCGGCAATATGGAGGTTCATTTAGATCGACGGCTCATGGATAAGCGTGTATTTCCCGCCATTGACATCAATAAATCCGGCACCCGAAAAGAAGAGTTGTTGATCCCCAAAGAAGATCTGAATCGTATATGGATTCTCCGCAAGGTTCTCTCGCAGCTCAGCGTAGTCGAGGCGATGGAATTCTTGCTCGACAAAATGCACGGAACCAAGAACAACAAGGAGTTTTTGGAGTCCATGAGCCAGTGAGTTGTCCTGCCGGCTTACCTTGCGCGACCACCGGATGTTTGTTAGAAACGCTCAGAAACTGTCTTTAACTCGTCGCCGTCGAAGCGCACGCCGCCGTCCCTCGTGACGACGACTGCGCGTTTTTACTTATTTCACACCCTTGCAGATCCCGACCCGGGGTGCCAAGAGGTCCGGTTGGGGAAGTGAAGCAGGGGGAGGATCAAAACCAAAGGAGTTACTATGGGCGAAATAGCCATGAAACAGCTGTTGGAGGCTGGAGTACATTTCGGACACCAAACGAGCCGTTGGAACCCGAAGATGAAACCGTATATCTTCGGTGCGCGAAACGGCATCCATATTATCGATCTACAACAGACTGTGTCCATGTTTAAAGAGATGGAAACTGCTGTGCGCAATCTGGCGGCCGCGGGCGGACACATTCTCTTTGTAGGCACGAAGAAGCAGGCACAGGAAGCGATCAAAGAGGAAGCCGAGCGCTGTGGTATGTTTCACGTGCAAAACCGTTGGCTGGGCGGCACTCTCACAAATTTCTCGACCATCCGCCAGAGCATCGAAAGATTACGTAAGCTCGAAGAGATGGAAAACGACCCAAAGATAGCGGATGCGCTTACCAAGAAAGAAATGCTGGGCGTCAAACGCGAGAAGGACAAGCTGGAGCAATCCCTCGGCGGCATCAAGGGAATGCGAAAATTGCCCGACGCCATCTTTGTGGTGGATCCCAAGCAGGAGGAGATCGCCGTCAAAGAAGCCAGAAAGCTCGGCATTCCGGTGATTGCCGTTATTGATACCAACTGTGATCCGGACATGGTCGATATTAAGGTGCCCGGCAATGACGACGCCATCCGCGCGATTCGCCTGTTCTGTGCCGCCATTGCAGAGGCGGTTATCGAGGGCAAAGCCGCTTACGAGCAGTCTCTCGTTAAAAACAAAGACGGCGAAAGGGTCGGGGAAACGCCGGCAGATGCCGGATCGGCCGTAGAGTATGCCGCGGCGGGAGGGGTTTGAGCCCGATGGAAGTGAGCGCGAACATCGTCAAAGAGTTGCGCGAGAAGACCGGCGCGGGTTTCATGGATTGCAAGAAGGCGCTCGCTGAGACCGGCGGGGACGTCGAGAAAGCAGTGGATTATCTGCGCCAGAAAGGCATTGCTGCGGCTGCGAAAAAAGCGAGTCGGGTTGCCGCCGATGGTGCGGTCGGCGCCTATGTCCACCCCGGCGGCAAAATTGGCGTGCTATTGGAACTTAACTGCGAGACCGATTTCGTCGCGCGGAACGCGGAATTTCAAACGCT
>DATACQ010000449.1:0-6644 GCA_036258955.1 Binatia bacterium | reverse complement strand
TCGTCATCCCTCTGTCCCTCCGTCAACGATTTGTGTGGTGATTTTTTTGTTGAGTTTATTCTTGGATAGCAAGAAGACAGGGAGTGATAATTCATAATTCAGCGGTTAATGTCAATACTTTTTTTCACCCGAAAAAATCCGTTGCAAAAAAATGTTTTAGAGATTGGGCGCAACGCATTGGCGCACGCAGAAATCCTTTTTGGATCGTCTGCCTGCACCGATCATTTGGTTGGGTTTGCGCTTGCGCTATTGTGAGGATGCGCCTAAGCGTTGATACAATAACCCCCAGCGCACTCCTTGATCGCTGACAATAATCTCGCGCGCTGCGAAATGACTCATGATACGATCGACCAACAGGGCTCCGGCGAGAATGACATCGGCGCGCTGCGGATGCAAACCGGGGAGCTGTTGCCGCCGCGTGTTGTTCATTGAGCGATAGAGTTGTATCTGGCGCCGCACCTCGTCACGCGAAATATGGCTGCCATGCACTTCGGCATGCGCATACTGGGCTAGTTTCTTTTCTACCGCGACAAGAGTCGTAAATGTGGCCGCGATGCCCACCAGCGTCAATCCCGGCAAATCGCGCAACCAGCGGCTGACAACCGGGACGAGAGCGCGGTCGATTTCTGCCATCATCGAGCTGCACTCCTCCGGGCCGGCAGGATCCGAGTGAACGAACCGCTCGGTTAAGCGCACGGAACCAACGTCGACACTGACCGCCTCCAGCAGCCCTGCACCATTGCCGCGGATAAATTCAGTGCTGCCGCCTCCAATATCAATGACCAGCAGATCTTGCCCAGGCAGCGTGAGCCCCTGGCGCGCGGCTAAAAAGGAGTACGCCGCTTCTTCCTCGCCGGAGATAACCCGCACCTGAATGCCCAGCTGCGTTTGCCATCGACCAAGCACCTCGGCGCTATTCGCCGCGTCGCGCAGCGCGCTCGTGCCGACAGCCGTGATTTCCTGAACGCCCAGCTGAGCGCAGCGCTGCAAATAAGATCGCAATACCGCAGCGCTGCGATTCTCGCCGGCTTGGCCGATCAACCGGCTCTGATCGACGCCTTCTCCGAGGCGGGCGATTTCCGCGAGATCGTCGAGCACGCGAAACTGTCCGCCCGCGCCGCATTCGACGATCAAACAGAGGATTGTGTTGGTGCCGATATCGAAAAATGCGCAACGCTGGCCGCTCATGGAAGAGCGGCCTTGTGGAAAGATGAAACGAGCGGTTTCAGGCAGTTTAGATCGATGTCCCCGGCACGCGTCTCGGCCATCCAGCTCTCCAGATCGGCAAGCGCTCGGTGAGACATCAGCTCTTTCTTGGCTTTGCCGCGCAGCCGCTCCGGGAGTGGCGGTAACAGGCCGAAGTTGACATTCATCGGCTGGAATCGCTTGCGCTCCGGATCGCTGATATAGCGCAACAGCGCTCCCAACGCACTGGTGGGTGGCGGCACGACCAGCGGCTGCCCTGCAAGCAAACGCGCGACATTGATTCCTGCGACGATGCCGGTGGCGGCAGATTCGATGTAGCCTTCGACTCCGATCATCTGGCCGGCAAAAAAAATATCAGGAGAGCCGCGCCACTGAAGAGTGGGATGGAGATGAGCCGGCGCGTTGATGAAAGTGTTACGGTGCAGGCTTCCAAGGCGGACGTATTCGGCGCGCTCCAGACCAGGAATCAAGGCCAGCACGCGGCGTTGCTCCGGGTAAGTCATTTTGGTTTGAAAACCAACAAGGTTGTAAAGCGTTCGCTCGCGATTCTCTTGGCGCAGCTGCACCACGGCGTACGGCCGTTTACCCGTGCGCGGGTCGATCAGCCCTACAGCCCGCATCGGCCCGAAGGCCAACGTCTCCGGGCCACGATCGGCCATTTCTTCAATGGGCATGCAGCCTTCGAAAGGAACAAAGCGCTCGAAACTATGCGTCGGGACTCGCTCGGCGGATCTCAGCGCTGCGACGAAGCGATAGTACTGGTCTTGGCCCAAGGGGAGATTGATATAGTCCTCATCACCGTGGCCGTAGCGCGCAGCCCGATAGGCTACCCTCATATCGATCGATTCCGCGGTCACAATCGGCGAAATCGCATCGTAAAAATAGAGATGCTCTTCGCCCAGTATGGCGCTAAGTTGCGTGGACAATGCAGGCGAGGTGAGCGGCCCGGTGGCGATAATCGCCAGTCCGCCACCGACGTCCGTGACCTCGCGTCTGGTTATTTTTAACAGCGGCAGAGTTTCCAGCACCTCTGTCACAGCTCGCGCAAAGGCAGCACGGTCCACTGCCAGGGCCGAACCGGCGGGCACCCGATGGGCTTCGGCCAGCCGGATCACCAGCGAGCCGAGCCGGCGCATCTCTTCCTTCAACAAACCGGCCGGCGCGCTCAATAGGTTAGAGCGCAAGGAGTTGCTGCAAACCAGCTCGCCCAAATCTCCGGTCGCGTGCGCGTCGGTCTTTGTGATCGGGCGCATTTCGAAAAGCTCCACGGCCACGCCGCGGCGCGCCAGCTGGTGGGCCGCTTCCGCCCCCGCCAGCCCGCCACCGATCACGCGCACGACCGTAGTCACTTGGAAACCTTACTGTTTTATGTGGGGATGAGACGTTACTGAACCAGAATCATTGGCTACTCACTTGCCGCCACAGCGCGCGGCGGGACTTAGCTCGCCGGTGCTGCGGCTTGCGCGTCGCCGGCCGGAGTCTCTAGCACCTGGACCGAATAGCCGCACTCTTTATTGCGGCAGCGCCGCGTGTGGCCGGCGCGCTTCGTGACCTTCTCTACCAGAATAGGATCACCGCAGTCGGGACACGGCCCCGGAACGGGTTTATCCCAAGACGCAAATTTGCATTCTGGATAACGGCTGCAGCCGTAAAAAACCTTGCCCCAACGCGACTTTCTTTCTTTGATGTCGCCCTCTTTGCAATCGGGGCACTTGACACCCAGGTCCACGGGTTTTTGCAACGGGCGAATCGTTTTACATTCGGGATAACCGCTGCATCCGAGAAACTTACCGTATTTACCCCAACGCAGCAGCATGGGCCGGCCGCACTGCTCGCAAGTTTCATCGACCTCTTCTTCAGCCGCAACCTTGATTCCGCCGTTATCGTCGCGGTTGAAGTTCTTGGTGTTCTTGCATTCTGGATACGCCTTACAGGCGAGAAATTCGCCGTTGCGACCCCATTTGACCACCATCATTGAGCCGCACTTCTCGCAAGCAATGTCGGTGGGGACCTCCTGCCGTTTAACGTTGCGCATCTCTTTTTCGGCTTTCCTGAGATCGCGCTCAAAAGGCGTGTAAAAGCGCTTCATTGACTTGGTCCAAACCTCTTTGCCTTCCTCGATCTTGTCCAGCTCATCCTCCATCCCCGCGGTGAACTCCACGTTGAGGATGTCAGGAAAACTTTCCACGAGCAGATCGGTGACGAGAAAACCAAGATCCGTTGCCGCGAGCGCGCGCCGCTCGTCCTGGGTAACATACTCCCGGTCCAGGATGTTGGAGATGATCGCCGCGTAAGTAGACGGCCGGCCGATCCCTTTCTCGTCCAATTCCTTGATCAGCGACGCTTGCGTGTAACGCGGCGGCGGCTGGGTAAAGTGCTGGCGCGGGTCGAGGCCAAGGAGTTTCAGAACATCGCCCTTTTGAAGATCGGGCAATACACCGTCCATATCCTGACTGTCTTCCTCACTTTCTTCGTCAGCCCCGTTGGCCTGGGCAGCGCGCTCATCGCGCCCTTCAATATAAACTTTCATGAAGCCTTCAAATTTGATCAGCTGGCCGGTGGCGCGGAAGACGGCTTCGCGCACAGGAATGTCGAAGGCAGTTTGATCAAATACCGCAGGCACCATTTGGCTCGCGACGAAGCGGTCCCAGATCAGCGAATAAAGCTGGAAAGCATCGCGTCTGAGGTAGCGGCGGATTCGTTGTGGCGCATACTCGAGCGAAGTCGGGCGTATCGCTTCGTGGGCATCCTGCGCGCCCTTTTTCGACCGGAACGTGTTGGGCTTCGGCGGCAGATAATTCTTGCCGTACTCTTTTTCGATGTGTTGGCGCACCGCCGCGAGCGCATCGGCGGAAACTCGCGTCGAGTCTGTGCGCATGTATGTGATCAAACCCACGGCGCCCTCGTCGCCCAACTCGACGCCCTCATATAACTGCTGCGCCAGCTGCATCGTGCGCTTGGGCTGAAAACCGAGCTTGCGCGAGGCCTCCTGCTGCAATTTGCTAGTGACAAAGGGCGGCGTTGGATACCGGCGCCGCTCCTTTTTTTCCACCTCGCCAATGATCCAGGGGGCAGCGTCCAGCGCTTTGACTATCTCCTGAACCGCGGCATCGGACTCAATACGAAACTTCTTGTTATCGACCTTCTGCCCACGCCACTGCACCAGACGCGCCTTGAACGGCGGCGGCAAACGGCCTTCCAACTGTGCCGTCAGCGACCAGTACTCCCGGGGCTCGAAAGCGCGAATCTCGCGCTCGCGCTCGCAGACTAAACGCACCGCCACCGACTGCACTCTTCCGGCGCTGAGCCCGCGGCGTACCTTGTTCCACAGGAGCGGGCTTATTTTGTAACCCACCAGCCGGTCAAGCACGCGGCGCGCCACCTGAGCGTCAAATTTATTGCGATCCAGCTCCAGCGGATTGGCGAGTGCCTCCTGCACCGCTTTTTTAGTAATCTCGTTAATGAGTACGCGGTGGATCCGCTTTCGGTTTTTGCCGATCTGCCCCGCGATATGCCAGGCAATAGCTTCGCCCTCGCGATCAGGGTCAGAAGCGAGATAGATATTCTCCTTGCCCTTGGCGGCTTTCTTCAACTCCTCGATGACTTTTTTCTTCGTCTGAATAACGTGAAAATCCGGGGCGAAATTCTTTTTGATATCGACGCCCAGCTTGCTCTTTGGGAGATCAACGATGTGGCCTACCGACGCTTTGACCTGATAGTCGCGTCCTAAATACTTCCCCAATGTCTTCGCCTTGGCGGGTGATTCCACAATGACTAAATTTTTGGCTGCCATAACTCGCGATTGTTTCCTTCGATCGATTAATTTTTACCATTCATTGTTCTGCAAGGTAGCGCTTTCCCGGCAATTGCCGAAGAAATCCCCGCACTTCCAAATCCAACAAAATGTGAGAAACCTGTGCCGAACTCAAGCCGCTGGTCTGAATAACCTCATCAATGTGCAAGATCCGTTCCTGGAGCAATGCGAATACCTTACGCGCCGCGTCGCTGCACTGCTGCGGCAAAAGCCGCGGCGCGGGAGTCGTTGCGCCCCGTTGGCCTGCCAGCTGCGGCGCGATCTCTTCGATAACGTCCTCGGCGCTCTCCACCAGTTTTGCGCCGTGGCGAATTAAGCGATGCGCGCCGCGGCTTCTACTGGAACCCACCTCGCCCGGCACGGCGAAAACTTCACGATTCTGCTCCAAAGCAAGAGCCGCGGTGATTAACGAACCGCTTCTTTCCGTAGCTTCGACTACTACGACGCCCAAGGACAATCCGCTGATCAGCCGGTTGCGCGCGGGAAAATTAAACGCTGCCGGGCGCGTGCCCATAGAGAATTCCGAAACCACCGCTCCTTGCTCGCTGATGCTGCGATACAGACGTACATGCTCCGGCGGGTAAACGCGATCGACACCGGAACCCAGCACGGCGATAGTGCGCGCGCCGGCATCCAAGGCGCTCTGATGCGCCGCACCGTCGATGCCGCGCGCCATTCCGCTCACGATGGTGAAACCCAATGAGGCAAGCCCGCGGGCAATACTCCAGGCAATTTTCCGCCCGTAGTCGCTCGCGCTGCGTGAGCCGACAATCGCAACCGCCCTTTCATCGTCCGGCAGAATCTGACCTTTAAGATAAAGCAGCGGCGGCGGATCGGCAATCACCCGCAAGCGCGGTGGATATTCCGGGTCGATGAACGGTAATAAACGCACGCCGGACTCCTGTGCGCGGCGACTTTCAGCTTCGACCTCCCTCCACTCAGAAAAGCGCAGCAAACCGTCAATGGCATCCCTTTGAAGTCCGGGAACTTGGCTCAATTCTGCCTCGGCAACCGAGAAAGCGCGGGTCGGATCGGCGAAATGCGCCACCAGCCTTTTAAAACCAACGCACCCTAAGCCTTTGACGCGGCTCAGCGCGACCCATGGAGCGAGGTCTTTATAGTTTGGCAAGGACAAGAGAGCGACTCCAGATGTTAGTACGACGCCTCAGATCACATTCGCTTACGTCTTGTCAACTATGCCGACTTGATATGCCGCAACGGAATCAAAGATGATAAGGGAAATTTGCGTCTAAGGCTAGAAGGACGGCCAGAAAACAGTGCGTACAGCCGGTTCGGCTTACGGAACGGCTTGTTTTTGCATGTGTTTCTATAATCCAGCAGGAGCTTGATTCCATTCCCGCTCCTCTCCAGTTCACCACCAGAAATCCTGCGCCATCTGCCGTCAAGCAAGCCACCGGACAGCTTGCCTTTTGCTCGTCTGCCGCCGCCGTGCGTTAGCGCTTCTCGTTTCGCTCTTCCCGGCGCGGGCGCAGAATCAATTTTATCGGCGCATGCCGCAACCCGAGTTGCTCCCGCAGCTCATGGGTGAGATAACGGCGATAACTTTCCGAAACAGCTCGCGGCATATTGACAAAAAAAGTGAACGCCGGCGGGCGCGAACCGG
>DATACQ010000448.1:0-4407 GCA_036258955.1 Binatia bacterium | reverse complement strand
ATCGAAGACATTCAAATGATCATCGAGTCGGCGATCGGCGGCGAGAGCATCACTACGACAGTGGAGGGAAGAGAACGTTATCCAGTGAGCGTGCGCTATGCTCGCGAGCTACGGGATGATCCGGAGCGGCTGAAACGAGTGTTGATTGCGACCACAAATGGCGCACAGGTTCCCCTGGGGCAATTGGCCGAGCTTCGGTTCTCGTCCGGTCCTGCCATGATCCGTGACGAAGACGCTCAACTCGCAGGTTACGTGCTTGTCGATATGGCCGGTCGCGATATCGGAAGCTACGTAGAGGAGGCGAAAAGGAAGGTAGCGGAACAGGTTCAGATGCCGGTCGGCTACACGCTCGCATGGAGCGGCCAATACGAATTCATACAACGGGCCAAAGACAAGTTGATGTACGTCGTGCCTCTTACGCTGCTAATCATCTTTGTCTTGCTTTACATAAACCTTCGATCAGCGGCAAAGTGCGGCATTGTGCTTCTGGCCGTCCCTTTTTCAATGATCGGTGCAATCTGGCTCGTTTATTTATTGGGATACAACATGAGCGTTGCCGTGTGGGTCGGCATCATTGCCTTGGCCGGAGTGGACGCCGAAACCGGGGTCATCATGCTTCTCTATCTGGATCAAGCCTACGAAAAGTGGCGCAGTTCGGGACGGATGCGAAACGTCCAAGATTTGCGTGAGGCGATCACCGAAGGTGCGGTGAAGCGGATACGGCCGAAGATGATGACAGTCATGGCGATTCTGGTCGGCCTGCTGCCCATCATGTGGAGCCACGGCGCCGGCGCGGATGTGATGAAGCGAATCGCCGCGCCAATGATCGGCGGCGTCATCAGCTCGTTCCTGCTTGAGCTCATGGTTTATCCCGCGATCTACCAGGTCTGGAAAGCGCGTGGATTGCGGCGCTCGGCCGAGAGCCGCAGGTCGACTGGAGAGAGTTTGGCCGGCTGATGTATGTTCGTTGAGCACCGGCACAGGACTGCGTTGTTGATGGTTAGGCAGCGTATTCACAACAAGCGAGAACTCGGTCTAGCAGGGCGAACGCTCATTTTCATATTCATTACCGCAGTTGTCGTGAATTAGATCTGGGAACTCGCTCAGGCGCCGCTCTACATCGGATTGAAAGACTATAATGCCGGAGTTTTCTGGCACTGTTTTGTTGCAGCCTTGGGCGACGGGATTATGGTGCTGATGATCGTAGCGGCTGGGTGGATCACGTTGCGACGGCCGGATTGGTTTGTTCATTCAGGCCTTCTCGGGTATCTGGTTATGATCATGGCGGGATTTGTCCTCGCGGTGCTGGTCGAATGGCTGGCAGTGTATATTTTGAATCGATGGGAAATATACTGAGAGGATGCCAAAATTGCCTGGCCTCAATATTGGTGTTGTTCCTATTGCCCAGATGCTCGTCCTTCTGCCGACGATATTTCGAATAGTCGATCTCTTCGAAAGAAAAGGGCCCCTGATTTTCTGCATCTTTTTGGGCTGAGAGATCATCTAATCTCGGGAGGCATTCCGCGGGGGATCTTGGATCTTATTGAGCGAGCCGCAGGCGAGCGGAGCATATGCCACAGGCTGTACGCCATATGCCATTCCACGCGCATTGACTTCCGGTCCAAAACGAGCAAACGTTAAAGTGATGGCGCGACTCTCGAAAAATTTGGTGGGGTTGGTTGTCGCTTTGCTTTTTGTTTCGGCGAGCCTGTGTGCCACTCTGGCCACTCCCGCCCAATTTCTCGCTTCGGTCAGTGGCTGCTCGCAAGATAGCCGCGCAATGCAAATGACGGGATGCGAGCAACCGAGTTATCTCTGCGGCTTCGACCCGTCTTCCACTCTCCTCTCTGAAGGTGCGGTTAGTTCGGTCCGTTTCACCGATTCTCTCAAAAATCGTCTCGGCGTCGTTATCGGCGAGGCCTGTTTTGATTCTTCTGCTTATAAGGGCCCTTTTGTCGGCAACGAGCATCCAAACGCTGCTTCCGCAGCACCGCAGAAAATTTCCATCCATCTTTACAATTCCGTGTTGACCCTCTGATTTCACGGCCTCTCTAGTTCTCTCTCGTTTTTTTTATTACTGACTCTCAGCCTCCCTGATGGAGGAACTGAGTGAATTGAAATTCCAAGGAGGAATTATGAAAACGACCGCTTTGGCTGTTGCAATGTCTTTTCTTGTTCTCTCGGGCTGGCCCCTGGCCGCTCAGAAGACAGAGCAGAAACAAGATCCTGGAGCACATGATGAAGGAAGGTAAAGAGGGCGAGCACATGGAGCGCATGGCTCGGATGATGAAGATGATGGATCAGTGCAGTCAAATGATGGAATCTGCTCAACGACGTTCCGGCGACGCAGAACAGAAACGAATGTAGCGATGGAGGCAGGGGGCCCACTGGGCCCCTGCCCTGCCCCGTACAAACATGTCGAAATGGGTCGGAGCATTCTTGGTTGCGTTGATGCTTGTCGCCGCGCTGGCGCTTTATGGCCTTAAGGACGACTTTCGTCAGAAGGAACAAAGTCCTGCGGCCGTCGTTCAGGACAGCAGCAAGAAGCTGAAACTCGAAATCCCGAAAACACTAATTCCGGCGCCTGAGTTCGAGCTAACGGACCCGGCTGGAAAGCAAGTACGCCTCCGCGAATTGAGAGGAAAGATACTGTTCCTTAATTTCTGGGCTACCTGCTGCCTGCCCTGCATCGAAGAAATGCCGGCGATGGAGAAACTTCATCACGAGCTAGAAAAAGAGGGGTTAGTCATCCTGGCCGTCAATTTTCAGGAGGATCCGGAGCGGGTGAAAGAGTTTTTGACGAAACGATCTCACATTTAGGGCGCTCCTGGACCGCGCTGGAAAGGTCTCCGAGCTATATCAAACGTGGGCCCTTCCGGTGAGCGTCATTATAAACAAGGGCGGCGAAATAGCAGCAAGGGCCATCGGGACCAAGGATTGGTACAGCGAGGAAGCGCTTCGGTTTTTCCGAAAATTGCTTACAGAAGAAACGCGATGGAGTGCACGATGATGATGGACGGCATGGGAATGATGCTATGGATGTTTTTTAGTTTCCTTTTCGGCCTCTTCGTTCTTGTCCTGCTGGTCTTAGGCGCCGTCCATCTCGCGAGGAGAATGTGGGGACAAAGATCCGAGAGCGCTGAACGCCAGGAAAGCGCGTTAGACATTCTCAAGAAGCGTTACGCGAGAGGTGAGGTTGATAGAGAAGAGTTTGAGCGGGTCAGAAAAGAAATCGAGTGATCCCCGGGGATGAAAATGAAACGACCGCTTCTTGTTTTTTCGCTTGCCGTGCTACTGGGAGGCTTCTCTGTCTATCTGTTTTCCCAAACCGATGGCGCACAGGCGCAAACAGCTCTCCAAAGAGGAGAAAGGGTTTATTTAGAAAACTGTGCCGCGTGTCATGGTGAAAGGGGCGACGGAAGAGGACCGGAGGCTCATCGGCTGCAGACCAAGCCCCGAGACTTCAGGACCGGGAATTACAAGTTCCGCTCCACTCCATCCGGATCTCTTCCCCTGGACGAGGATATCTTCAGGTCGATTTCCCGTGGCGTAAGAACAACAAGCATGCTCGCTCAGGCGCATCTTTCCGAGCAGGAGAGGTGGGTTGTCACGGAATATCTTAAGACGTTCTCGGAGCGATTCAGATCTGAGAAGCGGCTTCAACAGATATCCATCCAGGATAAGCCTTCTTTTGATGCAGAGTTGGTTGCTCTGGGAAAAGCGAAGTATGAGGAAGCGGGCTGCGGAGCGTGCCATGGCCCTCACGGGAGAGGCGACGGTCCATCGGCGAAAGAGCTAACCGACGACTCGGGGAACCCTATCCTTTCGACGGATCTTACACTCAAACCTTTCAAATCCGGTCCCAATACAACGGATCTGTACCGGACGATTACCACGGGTCTCAACGGGACCCCGATGCCGTCGTACACAGAGGCTCTCTCGGGTAAAGAGCGATGGGCGCTCGTTGCCTATATCAACTCAATTGCAACACGCGACCGGCCGCGAGAAATGATGGGGCTCGTGGGCGAAGAAGTCCAGGGAATGAGGATCGATATGCGCGCCGCCATGGCAGGCATGATGGGCGGCAGAGGAATGATGGGCAGAGGCGGCGGCATGATGGATCGAAACATGGGCGATATGATGAAGGACATGATGGGACGGTAGGTCCCAACACGAAGGAAGCTTATGAAAAAGAAACTTGTTTTGTGGATGCTTGTTACGGCCGTGTGGATACTAAACTCTAGCGCAGCCGTTGCGCAGGAAAAAGCAACGCCAAAGTTTGAGCATGTTCATGCGCTCGTCATGGATGCAGAGGCTCGATCCCTTTTGCTCGGAGCGCACATTGGCCTTTTTCGTAGCGAGGACGGCGGACGTAGGTGGAAGAAAGTTGCGGTATCGGAAAAGCAC
>DATACQ010000447.1:0-2556 GCA_036258955.1 Binatia bacterium | reverse complement strand
AGCGCGTTGAGCGGCACCGCGAAGAGCCCGCCCGAAAAGCCCAACATGACAAGAGAAGCGGAAGTATAAAAATACGATGATGCGGAATACGACACCAGCAATAAACAAACCCCCATCGAGATCGAGCCCAGCGGCACGAGGCCGAGCTCAATTTTGTCGCCAGAGAGCTTGCCCGCCGCCAAACTGCCGATGCCGATGCCAATTGCCAGGAAAGTCCCGAGCAGGCTGATGTGGAGTTCATCGAGCCGCAGCAACTCCTTGCCGAAAAACAACATCGCGAGCTGGACCAAAGCTCCCAGCAACCAAAAATACGATATTCCGATAACCGTTAGACGGAGCGGTCTATCGGGATAGAGCCGCTTTACGCCATCCCAGATTTCACCGAACGGATTGAGATTGAAACGCTTGGTCGATCCCGACGCGGGGACTGGATATATCTTTAAACTGGTCAGTGTCCCGAGGACGGCGATCGCCACCATGATGAGACCGACCAACGGGAGCTGGTCCTTCCAGATCGAGTAAATCGCCCCGCCAAGAGAAACCCCCAAGATGATCGCCATAAAGGTGCTCATCTCCAGCAAGCCATTGCCGCGCGAGAGTTCAGTCTCGGGGAGCATCTCGGGGAGAATGCCGTACTTCGCCGGGCTAAAAAAGGCTGAATGAAGGCCCATGAGAAAAACGATGACGAGCATAGGTTCGACATAGCCCGACAAAAAGGCCGCAAACCCCATACCCATGATGACGATCTCGAAGCACTTCACCGTGACAAGAATTGAGCGCTTGCTATAGACGTCCGCTAAATGGCCGGCATATCCGGAAAAAAGCGCGGAAGGCAAGATAAAAAGGAAGGCGATCAAGTCGACGTATAAGCTGTCGCTTTGCGGAGTTGCGGCGTTGAGCGCGACCAGAGATACGACGATCTTATAGAAGTTGTCGTTGAAGGCGCCGAGAAATTGGGTGCAAAAAAAAGCGAAGAAGCCGGCTTGTTTGAGCGTGCCGATGTATCGTCCGTTTGTCATGGAGCACTGCCGATCTACCGGGGTATTTTTCGGCGAAATGGGCCCACAATGCAAGAGTGAATAATCCGTCCGATTTTCTCCATTGGGTTGCGTCGCGCCGATGATCCAAACATAATGCCTGGTATGAAGATCAACTGGTTGAAAGTCCCGCAGTGGGAACAGGAGAGGGGCTTACTGCACGGCTTTATAGGCCGACAGGGTGGGAAAAGTGTGGGAGCTTATGCCGGGCTCAATGTCTCCTACCGTGTGGGCGATGATCCCAAACTCGTCAGCCAGAACGTTTGTGATATGAAGCTTGCCGTTGGCATTCACGATGGACGCATCGTTACTATGAAGCAGGTGCATGGCGATCGGCTGATTGAGGTGAAAGAGACAGACCTCAAAGAAGTGGGGGAAGCCGACGCGATGGTGACGCGCGAGCAGAATATATTTCTTGGCGTCCTAACAGCAGATTGCGTGCCTATGCTTTTTCTGGCGCGGGAACAGAAGATCGTCGCCGTCGTCCATGCCGGCTGGCGCGGAACTCTGAAAGGAATTGCCGCCAAGACAGTCAAATTCTTCCTGGAAAATTATGGCGTGTTGCCTTCCGAGTTGGAAGTTGCGCTTGGCCCGTCTATTCAAGCGTGTTGCTATGAGATCGGACGTGACGTAGCGCAGCCGCTGATTGAGCAATGGGCTGAACTGGCAACTGCTTCTATCGAATCCAGAGATCATAAGACCTACCTTGATCTGCGTAATCTCAATAGAGCCATTCTGCATCGCGCCGGCGTTCCGCAAAGTCAAATCTTTTTTGTCGGTCCGTGTACTAGCTGCGCCCAAGATGAATTTTTTTCATATCGACGAGAAAAAAAAGAAACCGGCCGGCAGATTAGTTTCATCGGCTGGAAGTCTCAATAGGTTCCATCTCCAATCCCGCTCAGAAATTCTTTTGCATGTGGAAAAATTCGCCGCGTGCGACACATCCCTGTTGACAGCAGACACCGTGCTCCTTAAACTAAAAGTCAGCAGGGAAAGGAGGTGGTCCAGACATGATTGATGATAATTGTTTTGTCTGCGAGGTGACTGAGACTTAGGCTTCAAGTGGATCTTTGACGGGGATTCTAGCTTGAAGCCTAGCAATCCCCCTCAGTCTACCGAAGTTAACTCGAGGTCCGTCTCATCGGTGACGTCAGTTGCCGTATGGGACGGACCTCTTTTTTTTCTTGAAGGATACGCAGTGCCGCGACGGCCGCCTTCCTCAACGGCCCTTGCGCACTTTTCGTGGCGTGATCCAGAGCCGCTAAGAAGTCTTCAGACGGTGATCCTAAGCTTGCCAGCGTTATCGCCGCCGCGTGCTGTACCCGAACATCAGGATCGTGCATTAGCAAGTTTAGTAAAGTTGTTTTGCCGTCCGAATCTATGTCCTGTTCTTTCAAGCTGATTACAGCAGCAACCCTCACCGTGGCATCAGTATCGTTGAGCGCCGCTAACAGCGCCCAGCGAACAGCTTCGTTCCGGCTTTTCAACTCTTTCAAATAATAGATGACCATGCGCCGTT
>DATACQ010000446.1:0-3327 GCA_036258955.1 Binatia bacterium | reverse complement strand
TGCGATGTCCGTGTCCACCAGAACACCTTTCGCACTCAGAGCCGGAAGCATTCTTTCGACGATCGCGACCGCCTTTTTGTGATCGGCTTTGGCAACCGTAAACGTCAAGTCGGTGGTGCCGTCTTGGCTGGCGTTCTGTATAATCATGTCGACGACAATGTTGGCTGCGGCGATGGGTCCAAAAATTTGCGCCGCCAATCCCGGCCGGTCGGGAACTCGCTGCAACGTGATCTTGGCTTCATTGCGGTCGTAACTCACGCCGGATACCAGTACATCGTCCATGCTCTCATCCTCCTCGACGAGCCAGGTCCCTTCGACGTCGCTGAACGTCGAGCGCACGTGCACCGGAACCGAATATTTTTTGGCGAACTCCACAGAGCGGATCTCCAAAACTTTCGCCCCCGTACTCGCCAACTCAATCATCTCTTCGTACGATACCCGTTTAAGCTTCTTCGCATCCGGGCATATACTTGGATCGGTGGTAAAAACTCCCTCTACATCGGTGAAGATTTCGCATGCTTCTGCATTGAGAAAAGCCGCCAGCGCAACCGCGCTGGTATCCGATCCGCCGCGCCCTAGGGTCGTAATATTGTCCTGTTCATCCACGCCCTGGAAGCCCGCGACGACGACCACTTCGCCTGCATCCAGAGCCGCGCGAATTTTGGTCGAGTCGATGCTTTTGATACGCGCGCGGCCGTAGGCGTTGTCGGTATCGATGCGAACTTGATGCCCGAGATAGGAACGCGCCGGTTGCTTCAACTCTTTTAAGGCCAGGCTCAGCAAGGCCACCGAAACCTGTTCACCGGACGCAAGCAAGACATCCTTTTCACGCTCGTCGGGAATCTCCGATATCTGCTGCGCCAGCGCAATTAAGCGGTTGGTCTCGCCGGCCATGGCGGAAACGACGACAACGACGTCATTTCCCCGCTGTTTCGCCGCGCAAACCTTTTCCGCCACGTGCTTGATGCGATCTATCGATGCAACCGATGTACCCCCGTATTTTTGGACCAGCAATGGCATAAAGATTTTGTTCAAGCGCTCAAGAGTTCAAGAATTCAATATTCAAAGCGACTTGAAAGAGCTTGGGCGTTTTTTTGAACCTTTGAACCCTTGATCGCTTAAACTACGTAGCAAACGCTCGTATCGTTCGCCGTGCGCGGCAAACGTTAACGCGCGCTGGCTTGCGGCACGGTGGGCAAAGGTAACTTCGAGAAATTCCTCGCCTTCATTTGCTGGCAGGTACTCGAACCATTCGATGAGAGAGACGCCATCACCATAGAGATACTCGCGCAGGTTTAGGTTATCCTGTTGCGCCTGGTCGCTGACGCGATACAAATCGAGGTGATAAACGGGCAAGCGGCCGTGATACTCGTTAATCAACGTGAACGTCGGGCTGCGAATCCAGGAGCTACTTCCAACCCCCAAACCCTCCGCCACGCCGCGCACGAAGCAAGTCTTGCCCGAGCCTAGCTCGCCGTTAAGCCCAATTATTTCGCCGCCCTCGAGCAGTTGGGCTAATTTTTTTCCCCAGTTTTTGGTCTGCTTCTCTGAACGGCTAATAACGCTCCAGGCGCTCATCGTTCCTGTATGCCGCCCAACTACCAAGCACAACTAATACATTTTGTAGGAAATTTCGAGACTACGAGGCGGATTGCGAAAGAGCGCGTAGGCCGGCGGGGAGTCCTTCGATAACATCGGACGCAATAATACCCATCTCACCTTTTTCTTTCACCACCCGGTCACCGACAAAGCCGTGAGCAAAGACACCGAGCTTCATAGCGTTTTCCGGTGTGAATCCTTGGGCCAAGAAAGCGCCCAGCATACCCGCCAAGGCATCTCCCATGCCGCCGCTTGCCATCCCCGGATTGCCGGTCGGATTGATATAAACTTTCCCATCGGGGTTGGCTATGATGCTGCGCGCTCCTTTTAACACCACATAACAGTGATGACGGGTGGCGAACTCGGTGGCGACGCCAATCCTGTCCTGATTGACCGCGGCGGTTGTCTGGCCGATCAACCGCGCCATCTCGCCTGGATGCGGCGTAATGACAGGCGGTGTTTTGGCCGCCTTGAGCCGGTCTAGATCGAGAGCAAGATTGTTAAGGCCATCGGCGTCGATGACCCACGGTATGTCCAGATGGCGTAGCAGCCATCTCAAGGTGCTCCGCGCTGCATCGCTGACACCAATACCGGGCCCGAAGACGAGTGCGTTTTTCCGTTGCAGCAGCCGCAACCACTCGTGAGGGGTCAACTCTTCCAAGTGCTCAGCACCATCACCAAACAAAGGCTCGGTCATCGCTTCGATGAGCAAAGTGGCAAAGATCGAATTCAAGGAGCGCGGCGCTGCCAGCGTGACGAGGCCCGCGCCGCTGCGCAGCGCAGCGCGGCATGCGAGGACCGCTGCACCTGTTTTGCCCCGGGAGCCAGCCAGCACTAGAAGATGGCCGTAGGTCCCCTTGTGCGTATCAGCTTCGCGGCGCGGCACGAGCCAGCCGACTTCCTCGCGGGTCAGGAGCTCAATGCCGGGCGCGACTGCTGCCACGGCAGCCGGGTCGATTCCGATGTCGGCAACAACCAAATCGCCGGTGAAATTGATTCCGGGATGAATCACTTCACCGAGTTTGGCAAAACCCAGCGTTACTGTCATTTCGGCTTGAATGGCCGTACCCAGTGGGGTGCCCCGCTCGCTGTCTAGTCCCGAAGGAATATCCA
Source organism: Binatia bacterium (assembly GCA_036258955.1). Lineage (GTDB taxonomy): Bacteria > Desulfobacterota > Binatia > UBA9968 > UBA9968 > DATACQ01. The sequence goes on along the minus strand of DATACQ010000446.1, from coordinate 615 downwards.
CGGAAACGATGGGTACTCCGCTGGCGTTCATCAATGAAATCGCTTCGGCATAGAGGCCGCGTACCTCGCTCTTAATTCCGGTCCCCAAGATTGCGTCCACCAACAATCCCTTGCCGCCGAGTCTTTCGCTAAGGATCGCAAGTGCTCCCGGTTTGATTTCAAAGACTTTGCCGTTGAGGTCCTCGAAAGCGCGGCAGTTATGCGCGGCGTCGGCACTAAGCTCGGCGCGCTCGGCGAGAAGCACGACTTCGCACGGGATTCGCCTCTTCTTCAGAAGTCGCCCGACAACGAAACCATCGCCGCCGTTGTTGCCCTTTCCGGCAACGATGAGCACGCCTTTTGCTGCCGCAGAGCCAAAATTCTCGAGAATGGCCTCGGTAATCCTTTCGCCGGCGCGCTCCATCAACGTGAGGCTCGGTACCCCATGCTCATGGATCGTCAAACGATCCATATCGCGCATCTGTTCTGCGGTAACGACCAGCATCGATTGGTGGCTCGTGCTCGGGACTGGTCATCGTGCTCGTAAGGCCATCAAAGGAACGAACACGATCACGAGTCACGAGCACGATCGAGGACTTCCTTCATTTCGCGCACGGCTTCTTTCATGCCGACCAT
>DATACQ010000445.1:0-2075 GCA_036258955.1 Binatia bacterium | reverse complement strand
CTTCATGAAGCCCCGGATCGTCATTATTCTGGGTCCTACCGCGGTAGGGAAGACCGAGCTTGCCCTCGAGTTGTGCTACGAGGTTGCAGGAGAAATCGTAAACGCCGATTCGCAGCAGGTTTATCGCTATATGGAGATCGGCACGGGCAAACCACCGCTGACCGATCGCCAACGGATTCAGCATCACCTGATCGATATTGTCGATCCAGATGAACTGTTCAATGCCGCGCAATTTCGTGACCTGGCCTCGCGAGCCATTTCCGAGATCCATGACAGAAATCGCCGGGCGATTGTTTGCGGCGGCACCGGCTTATATCTAAAGGCGTTAACCCAGGGACTTTTCAGCGGTCCTGCTCGAGATCCGGAACTGCGCCGGAGCTTGCAACAGGAAATTGACCAGAAAGGGTTCGCCGCGTTATACCAGCGGTTGCTCGCGATCGATCCGACAGTGGCCTCATCGATTCATCCCAATGACCGGCAACGAACGGTTCGAGCCTTGGAAGTTTTTGAGCTTACCGGAAAGCCAATTACGGAATGGCAACGCGAGCATGCGTTTCGCGAAGAGCCGTACGAGGTCCTCAAAATCGGATTAGACCGCGAACGGAGCGAGCTCTATGAGCGCATCAACCGCCGGAGCGAGCGCATGATTCAAGACGGCCTGTTGGAGGAAGTACGAACGTTGGTTGACAAAGGCTACGGATTGCAGCTAGCACCGCTGCGCAGCCTCGGTTATCGCCAGATGGGTCAAGTTTTACGGGGAGCTCAGGATATGCCGGAGGCGCTTCAAGAAATGAAACAGGAAACCCGCCGTCTCGCCAAACGACAGCTGACGTGGTTTCGCCGCGAGCCTCAAATTGTTTGGCATCATCCCGATCAAACGCAGGAGATCTTGGCAACCGTTAAGCATTTCCTTGCTGAAGAAAGTTAAAACCGGGGATCTTATGCTCAAGAAAAAATTTGTTGCCGCCGCCGCGGGCATTTTCGTATATGCGGCCGTCATTCAGCGCGTTTTGGCAGCGGGCGCGCCATTTGACTGGAAGGCACTGGAGAGCGAAGCGGTTGCTATATTGAGCCGGTATATCCAAGTAGACACAACCAACCCTCCCGGAAACGAAATCAACGCTGCGCGATTCCTGAAGCAGATCTTTGAAGGGGACAATATCGAGGCGCGCATCATCGAATCGGCGCCTGGCCGCGGCAACATTATTGCTCGCCTGCCCGGCGATGGCTCCAAGAAAAGCGTCATTTTGCTCCATCACATGGACGTCGTTCCCGCTGATTCGAAAGAATGGGCCGAACCGCCGTTTAGCGGTTCGGTCAAGAACGGCGAAGTTTGGGGCCGCGGAGCTCTGGACAACAAAGGACCTGCTGTAGCGGAGTTGATGACTTTGTTGGCGCTAAAGCGGCAGAAGATCGCGCTCAAAGGCGACGTGATTTTTCTCGGCGCGGCCGATGAAGAGGCCGGCGGCGCGATGGGCGCCGGATACTTGTTAGAAAAACATCCGGAGTTGTTTGCTAACGTCGGAATCGTCTTGAATGAAGGAGGGGGTATCCGGCTGGGAAAAGACGGCAAGGCACGAGAGTACAGCATCGGCATGGCGGAAAAAACGCCTCTCTGGCTCCGTCTCACAGCCCGAGGGCAAGCGGGACACGGTTCCACTCCCGGAGGGAATCTCGCCGTACACAAGCTGATCGCCGCCCTGCAGAGAATTACGCAATATCAGCCGCCGATCAAAGTTGTGCCTGAGGTGCAGAAGTTCTATGCGCAAATCGCACAGGCCGAGGCAGAGGAGCGGCGCAACAAATTTCTCGATCTTCGCGCCTCGCTGCAAGATCAAGCATTCGCCGCGGAATTTACCAAGGATCCGCGCCACAACGCGAGCGTGCGCAATACCATTGCGATCACTGTCATCACGGCTTCTGAGAAAACCAACGTGATTCCCGCCCAGGCGACGGCGGAGCTCGACGCGCGGTTACTGCCGGGCGAAGATCCTAAGGCTTTTATAAGCGAGCTGCGGAAAGTGATGAGCGATGATTCGATAGCCATAGAGGTGATCTTGTCATTTCCACCGGCA
>DATACQ010000444.1:0-6317 GCA_036258955.1 Binatia bacterium | reverse complement strand
CCCAAAATCTCGTGGGCGACGTGTTGGAGGACGAGCAGCTTTTTCATGACGCTTGACCGCTTAATATAACTCGTGTGCTCTGCGGATTGAAGGCTGATTTGAAACCCAGGAGCTAGCTACGAGAAACGCCCGTTTTAGGCTCAAAAAGATGCAGCGCGACAACAAACGGGTGCTGGAGTTTTGGCTTCCGGACTCAATTACTCCACAGCCGCATGGCCAGTACTGCGGTTTCCGTGGCGATGGAGCGCAAGGATGCACGAGAAGGCAGCCGGATCGCTTTCATGAGACATCTAGTGGTTAGGGGCAGCGAGTGGTAGTACGTGAGTGAGAAGCCCTGTTGCGCCGCATAATCAGGAAGTGACGCGTAGGGTGCACGCGAGGTGCCATATGGAGAACCGTGATACCGCGGTTGCCTGGAACTATCACAATTCCACCAAGCATTCATATCAGAATATCCGGACTAACCCGCACTACTTGGACTGGGAGATTCAGCCACTGCCGTTTAAGATCTATAGCGACCTGGATCCAATCCCGCTGGAGCAGCGGCTAACACCCTCTGCAATGCCCGCGCTCGAAGCAGTCTCCCTCACCGCGGGGGAGCCGGAGGCCTCTGGCCAACCGACGCGGCAAAGTCTGGCGGAGCTGTTCTTTCTCTCCGCCGGCATCACCAAACGAAGGCAATACGCGGGCGGAGAAATACTCTTTCGCGCCGCGGCGTGCACCGGCGCGCTCTATCACATAGACCTGTATCTAGTCTGCGGCGATCTCACAGACCTGGAAGCGGGTGTGTATCATTTCAGCCCTCACGACTTTGCCTTGCGAAGATTACGGCCAGGCGATTATCGGGGCGTAGTCGTTGAAGCCTCAGGCTCAGAACCGGCGGTCGCCGCGACGCCGGCAATTCTAATATCGGTCTCGACTTTTTGGCGTAACGCGTGGAAATACCAGTCCCGAGCTTATCGCCATTGTTACTGGGATAACGGCACGATTCTCGCGAATCTTTTGGCGGCTGCGAGAGCGCGCAGGATTTACGCGAAGATTGTTCTCGGATTCGTTGATGCGGCCGTAAGTAGGCTCCTCGGCCTGGACACGCAGCGCGAAGCTCCTCTCTCGTTGATCGCCCTGGGGCCGCCTCGCACGGAAGGCGCGCTTCCCGCCGCCAATGTAGAGTCCGTGACGTTCTCTACGGTGCCGCTGTCAAAGCGCGAAATCGAATATCCCGCTATGCGCGCGATGCACGAAGCGTCAGCACTGGAGAGCGGAGAGGAGGTTAGGGTCTGGCGCCCCCATGAGAATAGCGCGCTTTACCCAGAGAAAGAGAAGGGCAGTGACAAGGGTGAGGGAAGCGGACGCGAATTTTTTGCCTTAGCGCCCTTGAAGGATGACGAGTTGGCTCGCGAGACCATTGAAGAAGTGATCCTCCGGCGCGGATCGACCCGCCAGTTTTTACGCCAAGCGATCACTTTCGCACAGCTTTCCACAATCTTGGACCGGACGACGCGGGGTATCACGGCAGATTTTGTACGTCCGGGGAGCGATCTCAATGATCTCTACTTGATTGTCAACGCTGTCGAAGGCTTGCCTGCCGGCGCTTATTTTTACAATCGCGTCAAATTGGGACTCGAACTTCTGAAAGCAGGCGACTTTCGCAAGGAGGCGGGATATCTCGGCCTGGGCCAGGCAATCCCGGCGGATTGCAGTATCAACATTTACTTCTTGACGGACCTGAATCACATCCTCCAGACTTATGGCAACCGCGGCTACCGCGTCGCCCAGTTGGACGCGAGCATCATGGGCGGAAAAGTTTATCTTGCGGCGTACGCGCAGCGTCTCGGCGCTTCCGGCCTCACTTTTTTTGATGATGACGTAGTTGAATTCTTCTCGCCGCATGCCGCCGGCAGAAGCGTCATGTTTTTAGTGGCGGTAGGGAGATCGGCACAGCGGCCGCGATCCGGTAGTTAGTTTTCTGATGCCCCTGCCAGCGCCGTTTGGGGGTTGCCGGCGTCCCGTAGACAGGTAAGCAACATGCTCCCCACTTCCATCTAGGCAACTTCTGATTACATTTTTGGCGATTGGTCACCTTACAGATGCTTGCGCTATCTCCCTGAGAGTGGGATGATAGCCGGCGCATTAGTCCCGGACGTGCAATACACTCGATGAGTCTCGAAAGGGGATCTGCCGTATGGCCATCATCACTGTGTCGCATGGAGCATTTACTGGCGGCAGTGAGATCGCGGAAAAAGTTGCGACTGAGCTCGGGTATCGCAGCGTAAACCGCGAAGTGTTGATCGAAGCGAGCCAACGCTACGGTATTGCGGAGGCCAAGTTCACCGAGGTCTTGGAGACCGAAGGTCACTGGTGGGAACGTTGGTTGGAGAGTCTCAGGTTGTATCGCATCACGCTTCAGGCGGCCATGTGCGAAGTCGCGCAAGGTGGTAATTTGGTCTATCACGGCCGGGCTGGTCAGGCGCTTTTTCCCGGCATTCCCGGTGTATTGAAGGTTTTGACCATTGCCGACGACGATACTCGGGCAGAAAGAGCCAGAGCGCAGCGCGGCGGTGATAAAGATAGCGCCGGCCGGTACCTTAGGGACCTGGATCGCGTGCGTAGCCGGCGTCTGCGCTCGCTATTTAATATCGAGTGGCAGGACCCGCTACTCTATGATCTTGTCATCAATACGGCGCGCCTGGATACGGACACAGCGGCCTTGCTGGTTTGCGAGACGGCGCGCCGTATGGATGCCCAGTCCACATCCGAGTCGGCAAAAGCTTTTGCAGACCTCACCACAAGTGCCAGAGTCCAGGCGGCGCTCATCACTTCACCACGCACTCGTAACGTTATTCTCAACGTTCAAGCCGATGGTGGCCGGGTGAAGATCTCCGGCATTTTGGCGGACTCAGAGCTGGAAAAGGAGATCGTCGCAATCGCTCGGAGGGTTCCTGGTGTTACCGAAGTTATTACAGATATCGAGCCACCGCCGATTGAGTACATGCACCCGTAAACTTGTCGGTCTTGAATTCTATGTTCGTTGATGCGTCCGATGAATACCGGAACAGACGTTGACGTTGGTTTTATGCAAATGGCACTGGCGGAAGCGCGCAGAGCGGCCGATGAGGGCGAAGTGCCGGTTGGCGCGGTCGTGACACTGGGCAGCGAGGTCATCGGCCGAGGTCATAACCAGCGCGAGGGGCAGCGGAGCCCCTTGGCTCACGCTGAAATTCTAGCGATTCAGCAAGCCTCGACCCGGCTAGGGACTTGGCGACTGAGCGGCTGCGATCTGTACGTCACCCTTGAGCCATGCGTGATGTGCGTGGGAGCAATCTTGCAAGCCCGTATGCAGCGGCTGGTTTTCGGTTGTCTCGATCCGAAAGCCGGCGCCGTTGAATCACTGTTTGGACTATGTGATGATCCTCGTTTGAATCATCGGCTGCCCGTCACGGGCGGGCTGTTGGCTCACGAGAGCGCTGAGCTACTCGAGAGTTTTTTCAAAGGCCTGCGCCGAGCAAAAAAATCAACTAGTGCGGAGAGGTGGCCGAGCCCGGCTGAAGGCGCCTGACTCGAAATCAGGTTCACCCGGAAGGGTGACGGGGGTTCAAATCCCTCCCTCTCCGCCAACAGTTATCGAGGCCGATCCACTCAGAGTTCCAGTACACAACTGACGTCGGACTGCCGGGGACGCAAAGCGAGCCGTTGAAGGATGTTCGCTGTGTCTGACGATCGTATCGCAGATATCCGAAAAGGCTGGAGGAGCGGTCTAGCGATCTGAACGGCGATCGGGGTTTGAACGCGCGTCTAAGCGCGTCCGTTCCTCACCGCTGCATTGAGAACATTCGGCCGATGTATTGCGCGCCTTACGGACTCGGTACCCGCGCCAGGCACAACGTCAGACGCATGTATTAGTCGCTGGTAGAGTTCGACATAATCCTGTGCCATGCGCGCAGCACTGAAACGTTCTTCGAAACGCTGTCTGCAAAGACGACGGTCCACATTAGGTACTGTTTGCAATGCCTGAGCAGCTTGGTCGATGTTCTCAACGATAAAGCCCGTTACGCCGTTTTCGATCAACTCGGGTATAGACCCGTGCGGGTAGGCGATGACTGGAGTTCCACAGGCCATCGCCTCGATGATTACGAGCCCGAACGGCTCGGGCCAGTCGATTGGGAGCAGTAGAGCATACGCGTTCGACAAGAACTCCTGTTTTCCGTCTTCATTAACTTCTCCGATGAACTCCACGGATATTTCGTCGAGTAATGGCTCGATGACCTCGCCGTAATAGTGCCGGTCAGCGGCATCCACTTTAGCGGCCACCTTGAGCGTCATGCCGAACTGTTGAGCGATTTGGATGGCGCGATCGAGTCGTTTTTCTGGACAGATCCGTCCCAGGAACGCAAGGTAGCTCCCTTGTTCCTGCCGAGCAGTGTAGAGGTCGGTAGGCAGCCCGTGATAAACCGTCCTCTGCCAATTCGCCCATGACAATGGTTTGCGCTGCGCGTTTGAGATTGACACGATCGGGACGTCCGCAAATATCTCATACAGTTGAGCCAACTCCGGCATGTCAAGCCGCCCGTGCAGAGTCGTTAAATGAGGAGTGTTGTGTCTTCGAGAAAGCGGGTAGTGAAGATAGTCATTATGGAAATGAATCACGTCGAATGATTCGGATTGCGCAAAGACCTGCTCGAGTTGCACGAAGTGATATGCGAGCGGATCGGAAACGTACTGCGCTGACCGCAGTGCATCGGGAGAAGAAGCTACGAGCCTGGCGTTCGTTACCGAGTCGCCGCTCGCGAATAAAGTCACGTCGTGGCCTTGCGCAACGAGTTCCTCCGTGAGATATGAAACGACACGCTCGGTACCTCCATATGATTTTGGCGGCACGCTCTCATAAAGGGGAGCCACTTGTGCGATGCTCATTGGCGTGATCGGCACCAGGGGATGAGCGCGATTATGTATTTGCCGTGACTGCATAACTGAACCCGCTATTCGCCCTTACGTGAGTCGTTCGGCCGAATCAGCCGCAACAAGATCAAATCCGCCGCTCATGATCGATGGTTGCGCTGTCTCAGGCCTTCATGTGCAGTAGAGAACCGCAAACAATATGCCAGGATTTATTAATGCAATTAGTCAATGCTGTTTCGGAGGTGGAACACAACAAGATTGTTGCGTCACCGAGCTGGGATTGTTTGTAGGAGTGTCCCGCACATGCAACGTCTTGCGTATCCCAGAAGAGATGGAAGACGCGAGTACCGAATGTTGTCGTTACGAGACGAACGGCTGACGCTTTTGAGCAGATGCCCAACCGCCTGAGTCCGCTTTACAGCCGCAGCTACCGTATTGTATTAAAAGTAAACTTCTCGAAGATTCTGCTTCGACCTGTTGAACCTTACGGATTAGATGGTAATGATGAGCTTTTTTTGCTGGCATCGACAGGGAGATTGCCTTCATTTCTCGACAAGCTCCGGCGAAGATCCCGGGGGAAGACACGACAGTCATAGATGATCGTACTTCTGTGTGCACGGTACATCTAAAACCAAACCTGACCGAAGAAACCGCTCAAGGTGATGTTTATGGGGAGTGATCGACCTATAGGGCAAGGCGCTGCGATCGGCGAGCAAGCGGAACAGAAATTAAGCGAAAGTGAAGAAGAATTTCGGCTAATGTTCGAGCTATCGAGCGTCGGACAGTGCCAGATCGATCCGCTCACGGGACTTTTCATCCGGGTGAATCGGAAAATTTCCGAGTTGACGGGTTACCCAGAGGAAGAGCTGACCGAACGCACCATTGGTGAACTAACGCATTCGGATGACCGCGAGAGGCTCGGCGCCACCTTACAACAGCTACTGTGCGACGATAGCCGCGAGCTTTCTGAGTTTTCTACCGATGCTCGATTGCTGCGCAAGGATGGCTCGACGATCTGGGCGCACCTTGACATGACGTTACTTACTGGGTGTTTCGCGCAAGTACCGCGTGTGCTTGTCACGGCCCGCGACATTACTATGCGGAAAGAAACCCAGCAGAAATTGTACGAAGCTGAGGAGCGTATGCGGCTGGCCACCCAAGCTGCCGATGTATTTGCATGGGATGTCGATCTATTGACAGGTACGATCAAATACTCCGAGAACATGGCGCGGATGTTCGGCTACGAGATTCTGCCCGAAAAATACTTCTCGGTGTCAGCCGCCACAGAACTGATTCATCCCGAGGATCGCGAGGCTGTCATTCAAGCCTCGAGACCAGCGTTTGAAGAAACCGGAAACTTCTCGGCGGAATGTCGTGCCGAGACGGCGGCTGGCGGGTACATTTGGGTCCAATGTAACGGT
>DATACQ010000443.1:0-2479 GCA_036258955.1 Binatia bacterium | reverse complement strand
GTTAGGATCGTTTGTACCCAATAGCGAATCTGATCCAGCGTGAATTTTGACACGTCCTGTTTGCGTCCGAAAGGATCGATTTCCTCCCCCGCGCCGTTGGCGCCATCGCCGGTGGTGATGCAGCCCATGAAGCCTTGGGTTATTTTCTCCTTGTCCAATTGGCGGCCGATGAAAACCAGTCGATTGATCCGCTCTTCATCTTCTCCCCAGGGCCGCCCCGGCCGGCCTTCGAAGAGCATGTGGACTCCCTGGAAAACAAACTGATCGGGATCTTTGCGCAGGTTCAATATCCCTTTCATGCGCATGATGCGCTCGCCGAATTCCGCGATTAGCTCACGAAACCACTGGCTGATCTTTACGCCGTCAAGATCTCCCGGAGTGGCAATGGCCACCGTCTCGATGTCTTCCGTGTGTTTGTGATTATGGTCGTGCTGCTCTGCTCTTACCTCGATTTCGAGGCTGCGGAGATCCAGAATCATCCCGATATCGACGTCGGAATTTCGCGTCTGACAGATGCGCGCGGCACTATTGATGCTGCGGATCTTATATTCCAGCTCCGGCAGGTCTTCGGGGTTGATGAGATCGGTTTTGTTCAGCAGCACCATGTCGGCGAAAGCGATTTGCTCTTTCGCCTCCGGCGCTTGTTTCAGCTGTTGAGAAATATGTTTGGCATCCACGACCGCGACGACGCCGTTAAGCTGGTATTGGCTTTTAATCGCCTCGTCGATAAAAAAGCTCTGCACCACCGGCGCAGGATCGGCAAGGCCAGTCGTCTCGATCATCAAAGTGTCGAATTTCTGGCGATGTTGCAGCAGTTGAAATAAGCTGCGCAATAGATCGCCTCGCACCGTGCAGCAGATGCAGCCATTGCTCATCTCAACAACTTCCTGGTCGGAAGAGATGAGCAGATGGTGATCTATGCCGACCTCGCCGAATTCATTGACGATCACCGCTACGCGTCGCCCATGTTCGGCTGTCAGGATGCGATTTAGCAGGGTAGTCTTGCCCGCGCCGAGAAATCCGGTGAGTACGGTCACGGGAACGCGCTGCTCGTCCCTTTCAATCATAAGGTTGAGATTCCTTCGTGAACATTCTCTAAAACTAACAATCGTAGAAAATGCAGTCAATATAATGCAAAGAATCGAAGTGGGCGCTCAAGTGGTCAAGACGTTCAAAGAGTTCAAGCCGTTGAAGACGAGACTCCGACAGCGCTCTTACGCAGTTATCAGGGTACTCAGCAGAGGCTAAAGTCAAAGAAGGAGGCAAAATGAAGTTGCAAGGAAAAGTTGCGTTCATTACGGGGTTCGGCTCCGGGCTTGGCCGAGCGATCGCGGTAATGTTCGCCAAAGAAGGCGCCGTGGTTGCTGGGACGTCGCCCACAGAGTCGAAAGGCAGAGAGACCGTTGCAATGGTTGAGCAGGTCGGTGGCACGGGGCGCTTCTGGCCGGGTGACGTTTCCGACGCCGGGCGAATGAAAACCGTGATTGCGGAAACCGTGCGCGAATTCGGCGGCGTTGATATTGTCGTCAACAGCGGTGGCGTGCGCACCAACGGCAGTATCACTGAAATTACCGAAGAGGACTGGGACCGGACCTTGGACGTAAATTTAAAAGGCGCCTTCGTTGTTTCGCGGCTCGCGATCCCGGAGATGATAAAACGGGGTGGTGGCGTGATCCTCCACATAGCGGCGCGATCGGGCATGCTCGGGCAATCCGGGCGCGCGGCGTACTGCGCTTCCAAAGGTGGGATGGTGCGGCTCACCGAGGCCATGGCGATGGATCATGCCGGGGACAAAATTCGCGTGAACTGCATCTGTCCCGGACCAACGCGTACGCCCATGGTCGATACGTCAACGCCGGAGAAGCTGGCGCGCTACAAGACCCGAGTGCCCCTCGGCCGTATTGGCGAGCCGGAAGATGTCGCTTACGCGGCGCTTTACCTGGCATCCGATGAAGCCTCCATGGTCACGGCGGCGATCTTGCCGGTGGACGGCGGCATGCGCCTGACGGGGCCATGAAGCAAGATGTATTCATCACAGGGACGTCGAGTGTGCAGAGTGGCACACAAGAGGAGCAGGCCTTTCACCACAGAGGTCCTAGCGCGGGCAAAGCCGCAACCAAACGAGGACAGGACCTTCACCACAGAGCTCACGGAGAGTACGAAATTGAAGAGTATAAATGATCTGAACCCTTCGTGGCCTTCGTCTGCTCCTTCGAAATTAGCCACTCGAGGGACTCATTCGTTGAACGCAGCACCCCCACATTGTCATTCCAGCATGGAGCGCTGGAATCCAGGCTGACAGGATGTCTCCGGACGCATCCTACGAACCTGGATGCCGGCAATCCATGCCGGCATGACGGAGATCTGCATTTTCATGTTCTCGAGCCGAGCGTAGCTCATGAACCAGTTCGTGGTTAGACCGTATTGTTCGTCGTTGGCGAGCTGGGACGGGCGAAGAATTTGCGCAAGCCGAGAAATT
>DATACQ010000442.1:0-8728 GCA_036258955.1 Binatia bacterium | reverse complement strand
TCGATCCAATTCGCGGTTTTACAACTCCCTATCGGACGTACTAGAAAGTCACTCATTGTTTGTGAAAATCCGTAAAGTCTCGCATCGGAATAACGCAACTGTTTACTCATTCACTAATTAAAATTCGTTCTAACCCAAAATTCACGAGGCAATGGACCCATGGATCGGGAAAAATTGTCAATTGAGCAATTGAGTATCGATGAACTGACGACGCAGGCTATGCAGCTCCTTAGCAATAGTCTTCCGGAGCTGTACGCCGTATTGGGATTTCAGCTCATCGGTTATTCCCGGCCGGCGCGAGTGGCTGGCATCGTCACCTATCAGCTTACAATTCGAAGAATCCTCGACAGGCAGACTCTGCATAATTCTTTGGGAGTAGGTTATCCGATAGCAGAGTTGAGCAAGGGAATAGATGTGATGTACGAGGAGTTGAAGCAAGATGGCGCGCGATTTCTCGAAGCTGTCAGAGAAGAGCTTCATATGGTGCTTTGCACGCCAGAAGTTCTGGAGCTCGCGGATCGCGCTACCGCATCAAGAATACAGATCATGGTACTGATGATAGCGGGGGCGCTCAGAATGCCCGCCCCAATGGAATCTCTCGCCGCGACCATTGCGGCCATCGTGTACAAATCTGGGCTCAAAGATTTTTGCGGAGATTATTCAACTCCGAAGGTCAAAGTTCCCGGTTAGTCGGCGCGCACATACTCCCACCGAGTTAAACCTGCCACGCAGCACTCCTTCACCCTCACCGTCCTACTCGCGTCCTCTATCTCACTCCCTTTTTTTCAACCCATTTCCCCAGGTCGAGATTCGATAATAGGGATTTCGCGTTTTCTCGAGTTCGCTTTCGAGTGGCTCGACCTCAGCATCATCTCGTTGCGCTACTTTAACCAAGAGTCATTAACCTAGGTCATCGGAGCCTGTGCTTCGAGCGCGCGGAGGGTAGAACAGTGTTCCTCGAGTTTCACCCCTGTTCTAAAATCGGCTTAACACAAAGGCGTTAGTCGCAGAATTGACACACCAAAGAGCGGAAAGAGCCCACGATTGGGAGTACGCGCAACCTCTTGCAATGCGGCATTTTTTTTGCTCTATTCTCCCATCGTGGAGGTCCAAAATCCGGCGGTTTGAGTCTAGCCGCCCGGGATTGGTGCATGCGCCGATCCGAGTCGCAACTTAGTGTGTCTCGTTTCTGCTACATGGGAAGCGGCCTTGAGCCGATCTTTGCGCCAATGCTCATGCATCTAACAGTAACATTGGTCGGCAGCCGCGCAGCTGCGGCTTGATTGCAAATGGGCCAACTTTATAAGCTCAGTTTACCAACCGCCACCGTCACGCCAACGACTCTGCGGCGTGCACGGGAACTCATCGAGGTTTTCCCGCACCCCTCCGCTCTTTGGAGTCGTGCTCGGGAAAGCTGCATCTTCAATGCCGCGGCCCAGCGTCTTTTCAATCCTGGGAAACCCGAGAGCACGCCTGGCGCCGTTTGGATCGAGCGAATTCATCCTGACGATCGCGCTCAATACCGGAACGCTCTGGAGCGTCTCTATCACGGCGCCGGCACGATTCGCATCGATTATAGGTTCACTCCTCAGTCACAGAGCGACCCTATCTATTTGACCGAACTGAGCAGTCTCTACGATTGCGGCGGTGATTCTCCAGCGACTTGGAGCATCTATTCAGAAGTTCTGCCAGGCTCAACTGCCGACGCATCAGCCGAACGAAGGAGACTCCGCGACCTACTATTGGGTTTGAACCACGACATCAGCAATCATTTGCAGATCATCAAAGGGGAGATCAGTCTGCTCGGGATGGGAGGGGAGATCTCTCAGGAAACGGCCAACGTAGTGGATCGAGGCGTCACGAACATAAAGAAATTACTCCTGGAAATCGGCGAGTTGTTATCGCCCTCGCCTCTAGAGTTTAACATGGAGAACCCCGCTGTCGTGTTCGCTGAAGTGCTGCGGGAAAGCGAAAAGGAGCTCTCGGAACACCAGATCCGCATTTCGTTTGTCTTGCAGGAACCTCTGCCTGCCCTACCCATCGGCCGCCAGTTTCGCGCTGCACTGAGGGAAGTTATTCAATTTTCCTGCGCTCTTTTGCCGCAGGGGGGAGAGGTCAAAATTGAAACCCGCTTCATAGCGGGAGATTCAGGCCGGGAATTGGAGATTCTGGTCGTCAATGCATCTCCTTCAAAGCTTGGCATGGACGAAGTTGACGTCTTCCGCCCGTTTCTAAATATCAATGGCCGTCGTGTTGGATTGAGTATGGCAGTGGCCCGGGAAATCTTGCGCCGCCACTCCGGAAAGATCGTTTTCCGCCGTGAGGAACGAAACCGCGGCGTGTTCTCCATCCGATTGAAGATGCCGAGTACGGACGAGTGCTTGGCTCCATCCAGATCATAGCCGCAGGTGCCGATCGTGCCGACGAACAATAAGAGTAAGGCCTACAAACGCCCGGCTGTTAACGGGAAAAGCCACGGTTCGCTCGAGCCCCGGACGAACAGAAGGCTCCTGCGCAGCGGGCCGGCGGAGTTGCCGGCTCCGCATCTCCTGGTGGTTGACGACGACCCTACTATCCGAGATCAACTTGAACGGTTATACCGGCAGACCGGTTACACAGTGACCCCAGTTGTGTCTGCGGAAGAGGCGATCATTCGCTTGGGCAAAGAAGATATCGACCTGGTAGTCAGCGATATCAAGCTTCCCGGCACGGACGGTGTTGCGCTGACATCCTACATTCACGAGCATTTTCCCGATGTCCCTGTGATAGTGATCACCGGCTTTTCCGATATTCAGACCGCTGTTGACGTACTTAAGATGGGTGCTGTCGATTTCTTGACCAAGCCGTTTGATTTGTCGCTCGTACAACGGTTGACGCGCGCTGCCCTGGAGAAAACTAGGGTCTTCCGCGAGATTCGCCATCTGCGGCGCGGGTTGCAGGATCGTTCGGTATTCGGCGGTATGCTGAGCACCACGCCGGAAATGCACCGTGTTTTTGAAATTATCCGTATGGCCGCTCCGACTGATATGACGATTCTGGTCCAAGGGGAAACGGGAACTGGAAAGGAATTGGTCGCTAGCGCTGTGCACTATCATAGTCTCCGGCGAGAAGGGCCATTCGTCACGATCAATTGCGCGGGTGTTCCCGAAGCTCTGTTAGAGAGCGAGCTTTTCGGCCACGAAAAAGGAGCATTTACCAGTGCGGAGCAAACTAAGATCGGCAAGATCGAGCTCGCCAATGGAGGAACGCTTTTCCTCGACGAGATTCAAAGCATGTCACTGGCGGTTCAGGGTAAACTGCTTCGCGTTTTGGAAGATCAAAAACTTCAACGCCTCGGAAGCACCAGCAGTATCCACATAGACATGCGTGTGGTAGCTGCGAGCAACCTTCCTCTGAAAAAGATGGTGGATAACGGCAGCATGCGCGCGGATTTCTACTACCGTATCCATGTTATTCCCGTTAATCTCACGCCGCTGCGGGAGCGCAAACTCGACATTCCGCTTCTGGTCCATGATTTTATCCAGCATCATTCGGTGGCCAAGGTCAAAAATATTCGCGGAGTAACGCCGGACGCGATGGCCATTCTGATGAATTACCGTTGGCCGGGCAATATCAGAGAACTGCAAAACGTTCTCGAACGCGCGATTGTCCTGGCACCGGGTGGGATCATTGAACCCGAGGACCTACCGGGTCTCGATCAAGAGGATCAGGTGGAGAACAGGGCATCCACCAGCGCATCGGGCTCTTTGCGCCAATGGATGAAGGAGCAGGAGAGAAAATACCTGCTCGACAAACTCACTGAATCCGGCGGCAATGTCGCGTTGGCCGCCAAAATGTGTTGTATTCCATTGCGGACTCTATCGCGCAAAATACGCCTTCACGGGCTGGATAGCAGAAGCATTAAACGGGTCGTGAGCTCCGAAGCCACCGAGCCGGAAGAGGCGCGGGATCTTTTGGCTACGGCGCCACGAACTCATTTTTCTTAAGAGCAAAATTGCACAGGAGTATAAATTTATGCCTGCGGATGTCAGAGCAGCAGTGGTGGAAACCATGGCGGAGATCGAGCGATCGATTGCCAAAAAGTCCAACGAAGTGGCTCAATTGAAAGAGCAGTTGGGGCTGTACGAAAGCATACTGGCTCTGTTAACGAAAAACGAGCGGCCACAAAACGGTGGTCGGCAGTACCGACTGGATTTGAAGACAATGCTAAGATCTATGCCGGACAGATTTACTAGCAAGGATTTTGTTGCGGCGGCCGCGTCCTCTGGAATTTCGTCGCTGTACCTGCGTCAAATGCTTACTCGTTGGACCAAGCAGGGAAAGCTCAAGCGAGTGGAGCGCGGCAAGTACCACAAGACAAAGAAAGCGAGCGCCGACCGGCTCGTTGCTTAGCCGGCTCACAAAACTAATGTGGTGATTAGCTACCACGACGAGGTAGCTTAAGCCCGTTTCGCTCCCAGTTTCTCGCGGCAGTCGTTATTCCGCAACAAGCTGTTACATTAAAGCGACAGCTGTCTCGCCTTTCGGACGGGCGCCCTTCCCAAAACTTTTTCTAACTCGCATTTCCACGGCGGTGCAAGTGTGGAAGTGTATACTTTTCCACTTTCAGCCCGTGGCATAGCGCTTGCTGCGTCTACCTTCGTGGTTTGCAGTGGCAGGAAAGCGCGAGGTGCCAGAGTCGCGTGGTATGATATGATAGACGGCAGTTGACCGGTGTTGCCGGCAACTAAGGCGAATCCCCAAAGGTTGGGGTTCATGAATATACAGATCGCATTACAGCCTGTTATCGCCGTGATCGCGGGGATATTGATTTTGTTGATACCCCGGCTGCTGAACTACATAGTGGCCCTTTATCTCATTATCACCGGGATTTTGGCGTTGATCAAAGTTTAACTGGCGCTCGGCGGAGCTGCCAAAGGAAGGGAGGAAGTCATCATGCTAAATTGGGCCGTTACTTTTCTTGTAATCGGGCTGATCGCTGGGCTGCTGGGGCTGTCCGGTATTGCCGGTGCGGCAACACAGATCGCTTGGATCCTATTCGTGATCTTTGTTGTGTTGTTCATCGTCAGCCTGGTGATGGGACGACGGGGCGGCGTCTGAACGAGCCGTCTGACAAGATCGGCTGAGTTGAGGTTTTGTTCAGCTAAGGCTGAGCTTCTTGTTGAGACGGGAAGCTCAGCTTCACCGGTGTTACCTGACCCTTGCACCGCTGAGTTAGCACAGACTGACAAGGGTTGTTCAGCCGCATACTCGACTAGAAAGGCCTCACTATGTTAACTCGTATGATATATGTGCGCGTTCCCGCCGACAAAATGGCTGAAGCCGAACGGCTGTGGAAGCAGGACTGCGCGCCTTTGATGATTAAGCATCCAGGGTGTCTTACTGAGCAATTTTTGCGCGCTTGTGAGCATCAAGGAGAGTTTATCTCGTTGTCTACTTGGGAAGACCAGGCGGCGATTGATCGCTATCGCGAAAGCCCCGAACATGCCGAGATTCAGAAGCATACCCGTGGGCTGATGGGTGTTTCCAAAGTCGAGGTCAAGACTTACGAAGTTGTGGGTTAATCGGCGAAGCGTCTGAGTCCGCTGCTTTCAGTTATTCCAGCCACAAGCGTTTCGGGTGCGTTAGCTGAGGGAACTGCTAACCGGGACAGGACTCCCTCCGGGTTTCCCGGTTCTCTGTCGCTGACGCTTCTCTGTGCCGCGAGACTGAACCGTTGCCGCTCTCACGCTCGCTCTCGCGTCCATAGCTTTACCCCACCTGACTGTCCGCGCAGCCCGCCCTTCCCCTCGGTCGGTAAGCTTGAAGCCCGGATTCCGCAGTTGACCTAGTGCCGCGAGAGCGAGGGGCAAGCCTGGAGTTGGGAAGACACCCAAGCATGCAGTTCTAACCATTTTCGCCCTTTTTAGTGTGGATAATTTATAGAGTTTTGGCGGGCACAAGCACCGCTGGTCGACCTCCGGTCAGAGGCAAAATCTATCACGACGAAAGGTTTGCTCCTCGCCTCCGCCTCGGCCGACTGCGAATCCGGGTTAACTGTAACCTGCCATGGCATACTGCTTGCTCGGTGCTCAGCCTAACCGTGACTGAGGCAGCCTCTTCGTATGTCTCTCAACACAATAACCTATCCGAAATGCAAACTAACTGACCCAGAACCAGAGACCGGAAAACGGGTACGAACACTCAAGATCGGAGCCTTTCTCCCGCGTCTGCTGTCTATCCGATGTCTCTTAAGTAGTCGCCTGTTAACTCTCTTACAAGACACGCTGGCCGAACGAATTCGGTATGTCTCCGACGTCCGGTCCACCCGCCGGTTACCCAGAGTACTGCCGCTGGCGCTGCTTCTCCTGGCGCTTGGTTGCGCCGCGGTTCCCAACATCGAACGAATACCTGGAATAGTCCTGGGCGAGCCGTCGTTTTTTCCCACCATAGCGGGGCACACGGATGCGCCGATTATGGGCGGCAACGATGTCGAGCTTCTGTTCAACGGCGAGCAAATATTTCCGGCGATGCTGAGCGCCATTCGTAGCGCGCACCGCAGCATTACCTACGCTCAATACCTGTACGAGGATGGAGAGATCGCGTACGAACTTGCCGAGGCTTTTGCCGAACGCTGCCGCGCCGGCGTGGAAGTAAAAATCTTGATCGACTCGCACGGCGGTAAGATGCCACAAGACATACCCGTGCTCTGGAAAGAGTCGGGCTGTCACATGGAGTGGTTTCGTCGCGTGAAGCTACTGCAATTCATCACGCCCTGGGAGCTTCTCAGCTACAATTACCGCAATCACCGCCGTGTCCTGGTGATCGACGGTCGGATTGGTTTTACCGGCGGTCACGGCGTCAGTCAGGCGTGGACCGGCAACGGTCGAATGGAAAAGCACTGGCGCGAGACGGATGTCCGAGTCGAAGGTCCGATCGTGCAGCAACTACAAGCGGCTTTCGTCGAGATCTGGCGTCAAACGACCGGAGAGGTGCTTGGTGACGATCGCTACTTTCCGCGCCTTCAGCCACGCGGAAAGATTTACGCCCAGGTAGTAAAAAGTTCGCCGCTCAACGGCACTCATGAGTCCTATCTGCTGTTCCTGCTGTCGATCACATCCGCGCAAAAGAGCATCTATATCACTAATCCATATTTTGTTCCCGATGAGCGTATGACTCATGCCTTGCTCCAGGCAGTGGCACGCGGAGTGCGTGTTGTCGTGCTCGGACCCGGAAGCATCGATTGGATGTTGGTATATCGCGCCAGCCGGCGCGGCTTCGGCCCTCTGCTGCTCGGCGGGATCGAGCTATATGAATATCAGCCGGCGTTGTTGCATGCCAAGACGATGGTCGTCGATAGCATCTGGGCTCTGGTCGGAACGACTAATCTCGATAACCGTTCTTTCGCGCTAAACGAGGAGATCAATTTTATCGCGTATGACGCCGGGATTGCCGGGCAGCTCGAAAAAGCTTTTTTTGAAGATCTTAAACGTTCTAAAAAACTCGATTACGAGAGTTGGCGAGGGCGGCCATGGAGCGAAAAGTTTTTGGAACTCTTTACTATCCCGCTGAAAGAGCAGCTCTGAAGACCGGAAAAGATGAAGCGGAAATAAAAATGAAGGAAAAATAAGGAAAACCGGAAACGATGAAAGCGGAAAGAGGGAGCGGTAAGCGGCAAGCAGTGAGCGGTGAGCTGTGAGCCGGGAAATCGGGTACGGAAGAGGTGAAACCGTCCAGAGAAATGCCGGGTTGGCTAAGGAGCGGGCTTATCGTAGCAGAAATCGGCCTTTTACTGTGGCTGGAGCTGCGCCGGCCTTTGCGGCGCGCGGTGGAATCGAAGCTGAAACGGAACTGGCGCAACCTGGTCGTGGCGGGTTTCGCCGGGCTTTCGGTTCAGGTCGCGGAAAAACCTGTCATCGCCCCTCTTGCGAGAATAGTAGAGCAGCGGGGCTGGGGACTGCTAAAGCGCGGCGAGCTGCCACTCTGGGCTGAGGCAATCATTGCCGTCGCCTTAATGGATTATACGCTCTACGTGTGGCACGTGCTCGTACATCGCGCTCCTTGCTTATGGCGCTTTCATCTTCCCCACCACGTCGATTTGGATATGGACGCGTCCACGGCGCTTCGGTTCCATTTCAGCGAGCTGGTCTTATCGGTTCCTTGGCGGGCCGGGCAGATCGTGATGATCGGCGTAACCCCATTCACGTTCTCGCTGTGGCAAACGCTTTTGATGGCATCGATTCTGTTTCATCATTCGAATGTAAGACTCTCCACAAATACCGAACGCTGGCTTAGTTGCTTGATAGTAACGCCGCGCCTGCACGGGATTCACCACTCGATCGTAGAGCGCCAAACGAATTCAAACTGGTCGAGCGGGTTGACGCTCTGGGACTGGCTCCACCGAACTCTGCGCCGCGATGTGCCGCAAGAAGCAATTACAATTGGTGTGCCGGCGTACCGCGCCGCGGACGATGTGACTCTGCCGAAAGTCATAGCGATGCCTTTTCGGCGGCAACGACCTACCTGGGAGCTGCCGGAAGCGGGAAAGCAGAGATGGTCAAATCGGAAAACGGAAGATCAAAGCATTGAACGGAGAAGCTGAAATGGCGAACTCGGAAACAGGGACATAAGTGGCTGCGAATCCGGTTTTTTTTCGTTATCCGCTTCCTCTTTCATCTTTTACTCGGGAGCGGAAAGCAGAGATGGTGAAGTCGGAAGACAAAAGTCTTAGGAGAAAGTTGAAATGGCG
>DATACQ010000441.1:0-1507 GCA_036258955.1 Binatia bacterium | reverse complement strand
GAAACAAGCATAAGGCATTGTCTGCATCCTGCTAACCAAGGGGGTACAGCCGGAGCGCATTGTCTTTGAGGATCTTGCGCTTGGCGGCTTTGCTGAGTTTAGGATGGTCTAGTACAGGATCCGCAGCGCCGGGAAAACGGCTATCGAAATGGCTGTAGTCGGAGGCGAAGACAATCCAATCGTCACCGATCACATCGACGACGTGGGCCAACTCGGCCTCATCCGGCTCGCAGGAGAAATAGAGTTGCCCCCGTTCCAACAGCTTGCTCGGAGGTTCCTTCAGGCCGGGCAGTTGTACGCCGAGCACTTCCTGGTGCTCATCCATGCGGTTCAGCCAGTAAGGGACCCAGCCGCAACCCGCCTCTAAAAACACAAAGCGAAGCTTGGGATAACGCTCCAGCACGCCCTCACCGATGATCACGGCAAGCGCCATCATCTGCTCGAATGGGTGACCGAAAAGGTGTGAGTAAAAAAAGTTGTCAACGCGCTCGGTGCCTGCGGCATCGGAACCATAGCGGCCCAAAAACATATGCACGCAAATAGGCACGTTGAGACGTTCAGCTTCCGCGTACAGCGGAAAATAGTACGAGTCGCCAAGATGCCGGCCTTTAACGTTGGGCAACAGTGATGCGCCGACAAAACCGAGCTCTCTTACGCAGCGGCGCAATTCATCGACACACGCATCGATATCCTGCTGCGCCAGTGCGGCGGTGCCTTTAATCCGCCGAGCATCGGCCGCGCAATATTCCCGCGCGAGCCAGGTATTTCGCGAACGCGCCAGTTCCACGGCGAGGCTCGCATCGTCCAGGGCGGGAAGCGTTCCCGCCAACCCGGCGCCGAAGAGCACCGCGACGTCGATCTTTTCACTGTCCATGTCGGTGAGACGCAAGTGCGGATCGATCATTCCGGGGCGGCGGGGGTGCGGCCGGCTGTAGGGCCCGCCGATGCCGATACCGAAACCCTCCGGCCGCGGCCATGCCTTGCCTTCCATATAAATGCGCAGCTGGCCGCTCCCCGCGGGCTTGCGTTCGGGTGCTTTGCTCTTGTATTTGTCCGGCAAGCGCTCTTTCCAATCGATGTGGTTTTCCTCCAGATGGCCATCAGCGTCGATGATCAGAAAATTGTCGTCCATAAGCTCCCTAATGAAGTCTCGAGGTTGAAATTTCGAAACATCCTTCCGCCATGCTCATCCTCGACACGAGCTCGTGAAAAGCCCGTTCTATGTATCCAAAGTTCCCTTGAAGAAAACATTTTCGATAGTCGCCAGTTTCCGGGTCAGGCCTTCTGCATGAGAGCTCCGAAATAGCATCTCCAGCATGGGGCGGTTGCGGCTGATGCCGAATGGAAACGGGTCGTCGCCGTAAATTGCGGCCTGACTCGCGGCATCGCTTCCTTCAAAGTAGAGATAAGCCGGGCCAGGCGGCAATTTACGGCGACGACCCGTTTCCATTCGGCGTCAGCCGCAACCGGCCCATGCTGCAGATGCTGTTCCGCAGCTCTCATGAAG
>DATACQ010000440.1:0-3105 GCA_036258955.1 Binatia bacterium | reverse complement strand
CCGAGATCTGTAGGGCGGCCGGAGAGGCGCCGCATGGGGAGCGAAGACCCGGCGGCGCTTTTTTGTGCTTGCACGACTACATCCTATGAGCTGATGGAGAACGTCGTATTCTGGTTCATTGTTCTGCTTGGGGGGATGACGCTCTATCAGTTGTTGTCCCGGCGTATGGCTACGCCCCAGGCGAGGGTGACCGTCATGTTGCGGCGGTACCAAAGTTTCGCCAGAACCGGCCTTCCGGAGAAAGAGTGTTTGTTCCGGCTTGCGGCCACTCGTAAGGGATGGAGGGATTTGCCACACCGCTTCCTGCGTGAAGTCGTCGAGCGCCTGGCCAGTAAGGAAGACGTTCTCCGATTCATTTCACTAGCGGAAGATTGCGGTCACGTCAAAGAACGGTTTCCCAGTATCGCGAGAAAAGCGGATCTCAACGATGCCATGGCGGAAGTTGCATGTCTTCTGGCGCGGTTCGGTTATCAGCTGCAGCAAGAAGGGCGTCTGAAAGAAGCTGAGTTCGTCCAACAGCTTGCGCTGCCACTGGGGCCGGACTGTTACTTCACAAGCCTGCCGCTGGCCGCCACTTACTATGAGACGGGTCGCTATGGCCAGGCGCGGTCCCTTTTTGAACGAGGTTTTGCCCAGCTAGACAAAATCGGCGTTTCCGACGCTAGCGCGTTTTCGCCGGCGCGTTGTTTAGCACCGGAGCTGGAGCTCGGAAGATTACGGGCCGTGTACGGCGGCAAGTACGAAGCGTGCTTAAAACAGGTCGGCAGCAAAAAATAATCGCTGTGCTCCTGCTCCAGCCGTTTCAATCGTTTAACTGCTGCACTCCGTTTAAGCCATTCAAATCGTTCGGCCGTTGATGCGCCCACTTACGTCCACCCCGCGCATGCAGGTTGTGTTTCGCACTCGCCAAAGTGGGGTGGCGTCATCTAAGCGAAAGCGAAGCATTTCGTCTTTTCTGCCACTCACAAGGACGAGATCCTCGGGTTCGCCTCGGAATTGATAGTTGCGATCTAGCGTGCTGCGGGAGGTTCAGGTAGAGTCCGCCGTGTAAGACGATACAAACGGAGCGCAGCGGTGCAACGACTGGAACAGAGCATAGCGACTAAATTTCAGCCCAGATACTCTGCGAGATATTTGATCTCGGGTTCCAGGAACGGGAAAGTAGGCATCACCTTGGTGTTGCGCTTTGGCGTGTAGCCAGGGGGATAATCCGTGCGCAGCACCCGTGACCTGACGAGTTCCGGTGGCGATCCTTTCAGAGCCGGGCCTATCGGGCCGTCCTTTGACGGATCGCTATTGTGGCAGGCGACACAGTTTGCCACATACACTGACCGACCGCGTTGCCAATCGGCGCTTTTGCCGGCGCTCGCAGATTGTCCGGAATCGCGGCCGCACGCGCTCAACGTAAGCGCCGAGAACAACAGTACAGTTAATTTTGCTGGTCTCCGTTTCACCGAAAAATCGAGCCTTTAATACACACCACCCTTGTCGGTGGCGACGGTGCGGCCACCCTCGACTCGCCAATCTGCCGCGCGTCCACTGCCAAAATCCCAGCTTGGGCGGCCCGGTCAGTAGCTCTGGCAAGGGGTTGGATGTTAGAGAAAGACAGGCTTGTATGTCAAATAATTTTGTCTGGTGCGAAAGAGGGGAGTCGAACCCCTACGGGAGTTACCCCACAGGATCCTGAATCCTGCGCGTCTACCAGTTCCGCCACTTTCGCCCGTAGTTATATCAGCTAGTTAGCCTTACCGTATTCGCGTTTCTAGGTCAAATCCGTGCGAAACTGTGCCACTAGAAACTCCAGCGAACCTTTAAGGATCTAACTCAATCCCATGGCTATTAGCTGAATTGAAAATTTTGCGAAAGGCCGCTTGCCGTGATCCGGCCGGCATTAATTCTCACTTGACGTATACTGAAAATACCTTCAGTATAGCGGCATTGTGGAGGGCACACCTGGTTTCATCTGCAAATGTGTGGCCGTCCGAGGAAAGATCAAGTTCTGTCCTCGACACGCACAAGCAGAGACGCTCTTTCAGGTATGCCGCTATCTGAGAAACTTTCTCGGAAATCTCCAGGTTTCGCGACCGGGAGACGAGAAGCTAATACGCGAAATCATCTTGCTATATTACGGAGGCGATCGATCGAGCTTCGAAGGATTAGGGCAGCAATAGTTTCAAACTGGAGAGAACAGCAACTTCAAACCCTGAGGGAACTCTATGCAAAGCACGTCCGGCAATTTACCGTTACTCCGCCAAAGCGGGATGTAGCCGCATCGTGTACAGTAGAGTCCTTCCGGGATTGACTCGCTTTCACATCTGGGGCAACACAGCGTGATGTCATGCTCTCGCCCATGATCCTCTGTGTTTGTGCTTATGCTCATTCCGCTTCTCCTCGCCTTGCCGGCTTGGATTGCGGCCTCACAAAGTTGGGAAAACTGAAGGGTCACCTTGGACCCACAGCTCTACTGCCACCGGGCAGTGATCGGATATTTTTTCCCAAACGTCCTTGTCTGCTTGGCGGAAGGTGACATGGCGAAAGGAACTCCGGTCAACCCACTTCGCCGCGCGTCTGTCCACCACAATGTGATCAATGAACTCGGTAAACTCGTTATTACGACAGCTAACCCCCATGTCCTGAGTGACTGCCAGCAAATCTGCGTTCGCGGGATTTGCATCATCGATTTCGGTCCAAATTGTGTCGCCCGGAAGATTAAACCGCCGATTGAAGTCGCCCAGAACGACGAACGCATTCGAGCCTTCCGCCATATCATCCGTCCAACGTTCCAGCACCGGTACCTGTTCCATCAGTCGAGCGCATGCTGAGCTTGTGGAATTGTTCTCGAAGCATCCACTTTTAAGGTGAACTGACAGAGACTGATCGCTTGACCATTGTGTGTTACATCAATCCGAGCGCCGTAGCGTAGAGTCGCGGTACCGCTCACGTCCAGATCCTTGAAGTCCGGCAGTCTTGCAACGTTCAGCCCGCGCTTAAATGCAAAGCCCGTGTTCTGCATGCCGTTCAAGGACGCTATGCGCAAACGTCCACTCACATGAGGATTGGGTGATCCTTTAGCTGGAACACCAGCTAAGCGGGCCTACGACGGGG
>DATACQ010000439.1:0-3233 GCA_036258955.1 Binatia bacterium | reverse complement strand
TGCTGGCTCTCGGGCTTTCCGTAATCTTCGGCGTGGCGCGCGTGGTGAACTTCGCTCACGGCGAGCTAATGGCGGCCGCAATGTACGTTTCAGTGCTGTTATTCGCGAGCGCGGGAGTCGATCCCTTTCTCGCTGCCGTGCCGGTCGCGTTGTTGTTCTTCGTCTTTGGCTATATCTTTCAGCGCGTCGTCATCCAACCTTTCGTCACCCGCCCCGACTACGCGCAGTTTATGTTGCTCCTGGCGGTGGCGGTTATTTTAACCAGTCTCCTGTTGATTATCTTTGGACCAGACGCGTATAGCGTGCGCCTGGACTACCTGCTCGAGCCGATTGAATTCGGCGCTCTGGTCATCGATCGAGGAAAACTCTACGCCGGCCTCGTCGCGCTGGCGGCCGCAGCCGCTCTTTTCGCGTTCTTTCGTCTGACTCTAACGGGAACCGCAATCCGCGGGTGCGCCGACAACTGGCTCGGCGCCAAAGTGACCGGGCTTAACGTGGAGCGGCTTTACGCCATTGCATTCGGCTTGGGAACGGCATGCGTTGCGGTTGCCGGCTGTATGATGATTCTGCTCGTCGATGTAACGCCTGCACTCGGTCCGGCATATACACTGCTGGCTTTCGTCATCGTTATTATCGGGGGCCTGGGTTCCATGAATGGTGCTCTGGCGGGCGGAATGCTGATCGGCTTATCAGAAGCGCTCGCCGGCTTCTTAGTTGCGCCGTCCTTGAAAAACATGTTCAGTTTCGCGTTGCTTATTCTTGTGCTGCTCGTGCGACCCCGCGGTCTGCTGGGCGACAGGTCGTGAACCCGCGCGCCGCTTATCTGCTTGGCGCGTTCGGCGCGTTCCTTTTAGTGTTTCCCCTGGTTGCCAATAGCTATTTCTTGTCGCTCGCGACCTTGATTCTTTATCTTGCCTACGCGGGACAGGCGTGGAATCTGATGATGGGGTTCGCCGGGCAACTTTCTTTGGGGCACGCGCTATATCTCGGCGTTGGCGCATACGGCGCCGCGGCGGTGTACTCTCACTTCGGCATCGGTCCCTGGGCGGGCTTGTGGCTATCAGTTGTTCTTTGCGTCGCCTTAGCCGCGAGTCTCGGCTTCCTCGCGTTCAGATACGGCGTTTCGGGCGTTTATTTCACGTTGCTTACGATCGCATTCGCCGAATTCACGAGGATCGGCTTCGAACACTTCGACTGGGTCGGAGGTTCAGGAGGATTGTTTCTTAAGGTGACGCAGCGCGATGAGATCGATATTGTTAACCTGCGGGGCACTCCGGTGATGTTCTACTACGTCATTCTCGCTCTGGCCGCCGCAGCCTTCGTCGTTTGCGCCGTGCTGCTACGGAGCCGCCCCGGCTATTACTGGCAGGCCATCCGCGAAGATGAAGCGGCCGCCGAGGCGCTCGGCATCAACACTTTTCGTTGGAAAATGCTCGCTATTATCATCAGCGGCGCCATGACATCGCTGGCCGGCGTCTTCTGGGCATTCTATTATAACAACCTGTTTCCCGAGCAGGTTTTCAACATTGGCCGTTCCATCGAAATTATCCTCGGCCCTATTATCGGCGGCATCGGCACTCTAGCTGGACCAATAATCGGTGCGGCCTTGTTGACTGTGTTGGCGGATGGAACCACGGAGTTGGTCAGTGCGCTGGGTTGGGATATTCCAGGACTGAAACATCTGCTCTATGGGGTGATCCTGTTTGCGGTAGTGAGTCTGCTGCCGCACGGCGTGTGGCCCCTACTCGCGCAAAAGCTCGGAATCCGCAAATGAGCGCCCGCTTGGAAGTTCTCAATGCCAACAAATCATTTCGCGGGCTGCGGGCGGTCAAGAACGTCTCAATGTCAGCGGATTCAGGAACCATCGTCGCGCTCATCGGACCGAACGGCGCCGGCAAAACAACCCTGTTTAACATGATTGCGGGAGCGCTCGCGCCGGACTCCGGTGAGATCCGTGTTGACGGCGCCCGCATCGACGGCTTGCGGCCGGACCAGGTCTGCGCGGCCGGTGTGGTCCGAACGTTTCAGCTCGTCAAACCATTTGCCGGGCTTTCAGTGCTCGACAATGTGATTGTGGGATCGCTAAAGCATTCCCCCGGTGTTTCGCAAGCACGGCGCGATGCATCCGCCGTACTCGCGCGGCTTGGACTGGAGTCGAAAGCTGATCTGCCTGCATCAGCGCTCACACTGCCGGATCGCAAGCGCCTTGAGGTCGCGCGCGCTCTCGCGACCCGGCCGAAGGTCCTGCTCCTTGATGAAGTGATGGCGGGGCTTCGTCCTACGGAATGGGATGAACTGATTGCGCTGTTCTATGAGATCAACCAACGCGAGCGAATAACTATCTTGCTGATCGAGCATGTTATGCGCGCTGTCATGGCGCTGGCGCAAGAGGTTACAGTGTTACATCACGGCGAAGTCCTCGCGCGCGGAAGTCCCGGGCAAATCTCCAACAACCCGGCGGTGCTGGAATGCTACCTGGGTGGGGATACGCAGGTATGAGCGCGCTCCTCGAAGTCCGCGATCTCGATCTGTATTACGGGGATGCGCAAGCCTTGGCGGGCGTCTCACTCGAGGTATCCAGCTACCAGATCGTTGCGATCATTGGCGGAAACGGGGCGGGTAAGACTTCGCTGATACGCGCCATAGGGGGGATCGAGCGACCGCGGGCGGGAAAAATCCGGTTTCGGGGACGAGAAATATCTCATCTCGGATCACATGAAATCTGCAATCTCGGAATCGCTCAGGTCGCCGAAGGCCGCCAGATTTTTCCCAGGCTGACAGTGTTGGAAAACCTTAAGCTCGGCTCAGCCCTGCCGCGGGCTCGGGCACAATCCAAGCAGACGCTCGAAGAAGTCTATGCGCTTTTTCCGCGGCTTCAGGAACGAACAAAGCAGATCGCCGGGACCCTCTCCGGCGGCGAGCAACAGATGCTTGCCATCGGCCGCTGCCTCATGGGGCGCCCGGAGTTGATTATGTTTGATGAGCCCTCTCTGGGCCTTGCACCGACTGTGGTGCGCGAACTGTTCCAGGCGCTACATGAGTTGCACGCTAGGGGCATCACTATTCTGCTGGTTGAACAAAACGTCGCCTTCTCACTCAAGATGTCGCACTCGGCCTATGTTCTGGAGAACGGCCGCATTTCCATGGCCGGTTCCGGCGATGAACTGCTGAACAACGCGCGGGTGCGCCAATCGTACTTAGGACTTTAAAATAAACCTTCTTCAAAGTTTGCG
>DATACQ010000438.1:0-5276 GCA_036258955.1 Binatia bacterium | reverse complement strand
GATGCCGGGCTGAACGTGCTGTTTCGGGGAGGGGATATTTACAGCGCGCCCTTGGCGGGTCTGTCGACTCACCGGCGCACGATAAAAGAAAAACCCGATCAGGTAAGGCGCATGCTCCGGGCTTTGGTCCGCGGGAGCCGCTTCATTCTACAATCGGGTAATGAGAAAGCCGTAGGGGCAAGCATTTAAGAATGGTTGAGAATGCCCGCTCAGGAAGGCATTGCGGCGTTGCAAGACGTGACCTTCGCCTACAGCGATGGAGTGCCCAGGAATGAGAAAAGCTTCTGGGATGTGGTGGCGGCACGCGCCCGGCTGCTGTCGTCAAAGATTCCTGTCAGCGACGTCGCAGACTTCTCTATCGTCAAAGAAATCCGGTCCAAGTAGGAGGGCGCTTCTTGCTTTATCTAACCAGGCAAAGGGGTCCGGACTTTTTCATGAAGGTGCCAAGTCTTCAAGGCCGTAGTAAGGGTGCGCACTTCGCTGTCAGTCCAAGTCCTGAAAATGGCGATCCACCCAAGCTTTCGCCGCTTCGAGGGCAAAGACGGTAGCTTCCTCGAAGCTCGGGAAACGTTCGGCTGGAACCATAGCATGTGAGCGACGTTCACTGCCTGTGATCTCCCAAGCGATATACGCGACGGGAATGTACGTGTCAGCGGTTTGGCTGCTTCGAGAGGCTCCGGCAACGATGATGTGGCGTTTGTAATTTATCGGCATGTTCGGTTCGGACTATTTGACTTATCGAGATTTAAAAAGAAAGCAACAGACATACTCCCACAGCTTATGGAGCTACCTGCCACTTTGCGTTACGACTCGCCAGGCGCGGGTTGTCCCTTATATTGCGGGTGGCTCCGAGCACATCGGTTGACGGTGAGTTATTTGACGAAAAGACCCGTCAATTCGTATCAAACGTATTGATAGACGCCGGCGAAACGAATTGTAGCGGCGGATGACCGGCCAATTTAAACCGTTGCGACGATCAACAATGCTAGCGTCTCCGCGCAGCCGTCGCGCTGCTTCCTAGCATGAGACATTTCCCGCGAATCGCCGTGCGTATTGCGTCGCAAGATTCAGAACGAAAGCAGCGCCGCGTCCAACGGATAAAGAATGCTCATGACCGCGGTGGTTGAGAAGAAGAAAATGAGAAAAGTAAAGGTTGCGAGAATGGCCCAAAGGCATTTCTTCACGATGTTTGCTCCTGATGTCGGTTGCCAAGCACTCGACACCGATATCTAGCCAGTTCGCGTCGAAAAACGCGCTAAATTCTGATTTTTCATTTCGAACCACCGTTTGCGAGGCAGGTAACCTCTTTCAATCAAATTGCGCCCGGCGGGCTTTTAGATTACCCAGCTGGATAATTGAAGGATGCACCATTCGTGCCGTGCCCTCGATATAAAATCCCGGTCTATTTGCAAAGCATCACGCCTCGCATATCGCTGGCGCCGAAAGCAACGTGCTATATTGGAGGTAGGCGAAAACCCAAAGTGCTCGCCATTTCCAGACAGCCTCGGAGGGAAAAGACCGAAAACTCTGATCGGGCATCAAAGACCGGCGGTGCGTTACTCACAGAAAATGAAGAACAAACGTCGCGAAAAAAGCGCTAACTTAATGTGGCAGTGCTTTTGCTCCTCTACGGCATCTGCTAGACCGACGACACAGGGGCCCCAGGTATGATCGAAATATTGCTCACGGGTGCGGGACTAGTGGTTCTCGTTCTTGCGGTTGGCGTGCTGTTTGATGAGTAGCGCTGGTTCCGCGACAGTTTCAAGCCCATAGTTACAGGAAAAGGGGTCAAACGTCCTCGCCTTCCACTTCCCCGCGGCGCTGGAGGCCGAGCGCGATGCGCCAGCAAACCACCGCCCACAAGGCTCCCGCCAACCAGCCGGCGAGCACGTCGGTTGGCCAGTGCACGCCGAGATAAACTCGGCTCAATCCGATCAGAACTGTCAGGATCAGGGCGATCGTCAGGACGTAAATTTTCAGCCGCAGCTGCCCCATCACCCGTGCGAGTAAGGCTCCCAAGGTGAGGTAAGCCACAGCCGAAAGCAGGGCATGGCCGCTCGGGAAACTAGCGGTTTGCACTTCGACGAGGTGGGCCACAAGATCGGGTCGCGGCCTGTTGAATCCAACCTTCAGCAGCGGCCCGAGCAGAGCGCCGCCGGTCACTGAAAAAAATACCAAGAGAGCGGCGCCGGGCTTCGAATCGACTAACAAAAACCCGATGACAGCGATCGTGATCAGCGTGACCACAGTGGTCCCGCCAAGAGTCGTGATCTCGCGGAAGATGCGTTCGACCCACACCGGACCGACAGGATCTGCGGGATCAAGTGGATTGCGCAGAGCGAGGAGGACTGCGGTGTCGAACGCGCGGCTTTCTCGTTCGAGAACCTCATCCACCAATTCGGCGAACAGAAGCCCTGCAGCGGCAATCGCGACAAGCGACACGAGCGTTCCGGCCTCAAGAAGCCAGCCAAAGGGTAAGCGGCGGAGCCTGGTCCACGACAATTTCATTTTGAGTAAGCTCAGCACTTCGTACGCGAACGATCAAGCCTACGCGCGCGATATGTTGTTATTCGACGTCGCGCTGCCGCTACAATATAAGGGAGCTGACGCGTACCGGAAAACGTTGGAGGCATGACAGGGTGCCGTCGGCTCGATACACGAACTGAGTACCACCGCGGCGACGACGTTGCTTTTTATCACTGTCTAAACCGGATTGCCGGCAAACGAAGAGACGGCACAGATACCGACGTCTGGGTGCGCGCGACCGTTTGCTATCGAAAGATCAACGCAAATGAATGGTTACCCACGAGCACGTCTCGGTGCCGTTTATATGGACGGTAGTTATAGAGCGGCGGTCGATCTCAAGCTCTAGAGGCACAAGGCAACGAATCGCCATTCGACTCCAACACCTAAGGAAAATTATGCAAGCAATCACGCCGGTCTTGTGGTTCGATGACACACCTCAACAGTCTTACTCGGGCAGTCCGTTTAATAGGTACATCGCCTGAATCGCTTGCGTTGGCTTACCGAAGCCGCTGAACCATTTTTCGTAGATTGGCACGACCTCGCCGGAGCGGTAAAGCGTGGCGAGCGCGCGATTGACGGCGAGCCTGAAAGCAGCGTCGTTGCGCCGCATCATGAGTCCGTACGGCTCGTACGAGAACAGGAGGTTTGCCAGACCATAACGTCTGGGATCTTTCGAAGTTACCGCGAGGCCGATCAGTATACCGCGGTCAGACGCAAAAGCCTCCACCGCGCCTTTATCCAGCGCCGCAAGCCCTTGCAGATGGTCTTTGACGTGAACGAATTCGGCCGTAACGAATTCGTCCTTGAGGAATTTGGCCAGTGCGGTTTCCGTGGTAGTGCTGGGGATAACGGCGATGCGCTTACCCGCAAGATCGGGTACTCCGCCCAGCGTAGAGTCCGCTCTGGTCAGGAGACTGCCGCCATCGACGAACGTCATCAGGCTGAAGTCGACGCGTTCCTGACGTGATAGGCTGGCAGTCGTCGTGCTGCATTCGAGATCGACTTTACCATCTACGACCATATCGATGCGGTTCTCAGCCGTCACCGGCACCCAATTAAGCTTGAGATTTGTCCCGAGTTGCTTCTGAATCGCGCTTGCGACGTGAGTACAAAGATCGACGGAGTAACCGACTGGTCGCCGATCAGGACCGGGAAAGGAAAATGGTGGTGCCGACTCACGGTACCCGAGATTCAAAGTACTCGAATCCCTGATTTTCTTGAGCGTTCCGTCGACATCCTGGGCTGTTACCGTGCACCCGGCGATCAAAGCCGTCGAAAAGACCGCCAGCAGTAGTTTTGTAATTGTCATAAATCTCCCCAACGTGAGATTCGAAATAGAACGGTTGGAATTCGAAACTAAATCAAACTAGCAAAATGTTGCAACGGAAAGCTGAAAAACATTCCGCTCGCAGCCTGGCAAGTACTCATTCAGGAAAAGGCTTGATAAGCTCACAGTGTGATGACTCGATCCTTTAGTTTCCCTTTGGCTGCTCGTTCTCGGAGCTTGTCGATTTTGTTTTGGACTTGAGATCCGATCTGCTCATGGCCGCATTCCTGACAAACTGTGCAGGGGACATTGCGGACCTCAAGCAAGTCGGTTTGTATCGTCGTCCGACCCAGGTAGGTCTTCGATCCACATTGTGAGCATCTGCCCGGCATGTTTAATTAAGCCATACAATTTTCGCTGACAACTCGGGAGCCTCACCGTGATCGCTTTCGACAAACGCAACGGGCAGTCATTCGACCTCTCCTCGATCCCGTTACCAACTGTGCTGCGTAGCAGCTGTATATACGTCAGTGTTCACCGTCCAACGGTAACTCGCTGGTCGTCACGATGGAAGCGCGTGTTGTCCGGCGTTTCTCGCTTTCCGGTCCTCACCATACACCAGCCGCCCACAAGCATCGCAGCCCCCCAGACGAGAAAGCCGAGATCCCAGTAGATCCACTGCTCCGGTGGGGCCGTTTCATTAACGTGGTGTATTCCGAGAAAATGATGATCGATGATCCCTTCAACAACGTTGAAAATTCCGAAACCCATCAACATCGTCCCTGCGAGAAGTTTGCCCGACCACCGGACGTGAGTTGCATGCGCTCTTTTCCACAGGATCATGAGCCCGAGGAGAACAAACACATAAGTACTCAAATGAAACAGTCCGTCCCAAAGCGTATTGATCTCGAGATTGCGGACGCTGTCGGGGGGAAACCCGGCACTCGTGAGCATATGATGCCACTGAAGGACCTGATGAAGAATGATGCCATCAAAAAAGCCGCCCAGCCCAAGCCCAAGCAGGATGCCCGCCGCGGTTGGAAAATCTCGGTCTTCCATTTGAATGTTCCTTTCCGCTACTGGCAAGCCTACCACCCGCATTCGGCCAATCTAGACGTAAAAGCCCTCCAACCGGGCTGCCATGTCTCTTCAGACGCGCGTTGTGGTTATTGGGTTGCATCTGCTAGGTTGAAGCGATGTAGCTGCCGGTTAGGAGCGTTCGGAAACATGATGGTCAAGGTACACTGAGCACAGTGAGATCTCGGTTCTCGAGGAAAGGCACCGGAATATCTCTATGTCCCGGGCGAATGACCTAGACAGTTACGTCCTTGGCGTCGCAGATTTTTTCAATGCGCGTCTGGGCGCCGTTCTCGTGGAGGCCTACAAGCTCGGCAGCCTCGCGCACGGCGGATTTAGCGCTGTCTACAGCGATATCGACATGGGACTGCTGCTTAATTGTAGCGAGGCGCCGGCTAAAATGGCT
>DATACQ010000437.1:0-3533 GCA_036258955.1 Binatia bacterium | reverse complement strand
ACGCAGGAGCTCGATAATGCGCCCCACGATATTATGCCCCGGCAGTTTCCGGTTTTTAGCAAGCCGATCTACAATATCCGCGGCATGGGTTGCGGGGGAAAAATCATCGAATCGCCCCAGCAGTTCCGCGCCGCAGTACAGCCCGGGCATATGTGGATGCCGCTTCTCAGCGGCGAACACGTGAGCACCGATGCCGCGGTGATCGACGGTGAAGCGGTATGGTGGCGCCACACTGTCGGCAAAACTCTTGAACAAGGCATGTTCGATCACTGGGTGATCCTCGCAGAATCACGGCCGGACATCGAAGCATACTGCGGCGCCTGGTTGCGGCGGCATCTGAAAGGCTATACGGGCTGCGTAAACATCGAGACCATCGGCACAAAAATCATCGAGGCACATTTGCGCTTCGCCGACCAGTGGCCGGATTTGTATGGTCCGAAGTGGATCGATGCCGTTGTCGCTCTCTACGCCAGCGGCCGGTGGCGCCATTGCGATGACGCCAGGCGCACCGGCTACAGCGTGGTGTTATTCGGCGCTCACGGCCCGCGCTACAAAAAACCGGAGGACGAGGCGGTGAGCGAATTTGTCACCTGGCCAGGTATGTCCAGCATCCAAATAACCTTTCATGAGGACAAAGCGCCGGAACTGCACTCGATGCCACCAGGCGGGTTTAGACTCGCTGTTGTCAATTGCTGGAATTTTGAGACGGGTTTGGGAGTTCGGGAGCGACTCGCGGCGCTGTTTCAGGAGAAAGCTGTTCAACCTTCAATGTTCAAGGTACAAGGTTCTACTTGGACATCCCGCGAACTTTGAACCCGGATCCGCAGTTGGGTTTGATGCAACCGCGAGGAGCAAACCTTACGTAGCGAAGCCAATGGACGCTGCCTCTGATCGCACGTCGATCAGTAGTGCGTGTGCGCTCCCCAAAGCTTATAATACATGGCGAGAAGGGCGGAAACGACTTTGAAACTGCATGGCTTGGGTGTCTTCGCTACTTCAGCCTCGCCGCTCTCTCTCCGCGGTAGCTAGGTTAAACTGCGGAATCCGGGTTGAAACGAGTGACCTGGTTCAGCGGCATTCATAAATCCGCCGCCTCTCCTCCGTCATCCTCTCAGGTGTTTCCCGGAGTCGTTGCATTTCACTCCTGCTTCGCATTAGCTGCGCGTACTCCCGCGGACTTTCACGACGGCTGTCAACCGCACCCTGTGCTGTTAGCTAAAATCAGCCCGACAAGTATAATGCCGCACAGGTCGGGGCATGAGAAACATACATCGATTTCCTCATACCGTCCGGACGATCGAGAACTGTTGGATTCCTTTATCTGACGGGTGCCGCCTGGCCGCCCGTGTCTGGCTGCCGGATGACGCGGAGACCTCTCCGGTACCGGCGATTTTGGAATACATCCCGTATCGCAAGCGTGACTTCACCCGCGCGCGCGACGAGCCGATGCACCATTACTTCGCGGGTTATGGCTATGCGGCTGTGCGGGTCGATCTCAGAGGATCCGGCGATTCGGACGGACTGTTGCGGGACGAATATTTAAAACAGGAGCACGACGACGCTCTGGAAGTGATCAGCTGGATCGCGCGCCAACCCTGGTGCAGCGGCACGGTCGGCATGATGGGCAAATCCTGGGGCGGTTTCAATTCGCTGCAAGTGGCGGCCCGGCGCCCGCCGGAGCTAAAGGCGATCATCACGGTCTGTTCCACCGATGACCGCTATCGCGACGATGTCCATTACATGGGTGGCTGCCTCTTGAATGAAAACCTGACCTGGGGCTCGGTGTTGATGAGCTACAACGCTTATCCACCGGATCCCTCGCTGGTGGGAGAACGTTGGCGCGAAATGTGGCGTGAGCGTCTAGAGCATGCGGTTTTTTTCCCCGAGCTATGGCTCGAGCATCCCCATCGAGACGATTACTGGAAGCACGGATCAGTCTGTGAGGACTATGGTGCGATCGAGTGCCCGGTTTATGCGATCGGCGGCTGGTCCGATCCGTATAGCAACGCGATTCCCCGGCTGCTTGCCGGCCTCAAGGTCCCGCGCAAAGGGCTGATCGGGCCGTGGGCGCATCTTTACCCGCATGATGGCGTGCCGGGTCCAGCCATTGGCTTTTTGCAGGAGGCGCTACGATGGTGGGATGAATTCTTGAAGGGCGCCGACACCGGAATCATGGCTGAGCCGATGCTGCGTGTCTGGATGCAGGAGAGCGTTGCACCGAAGCCGTTCCATAAACACCGGCGCGGCCGTTGGGTGGCCGAAAAGCAGTGGCCTTCCCCGCGCATCGCTTGCCATCGTCTGTGGCTCGATGAAGATACGCTGAGCAAGGCAGTGACCCGAGAAAGCCGGCTCGAGTTTTGCTCGCCGCAAACCACTGGGCTGAATGCCGGCGAATGGTGTGAAGTCGGCGTGCCCGGGGAAGCCTCGCCGGATCAGCGTCGCGATGACGGTTGTTCGTTGACGTTCGATTCGGCTCCCCTTGAGCACAGGGTGGAAATCCTTGGTAGGCCTGTGGTCAGCGTTGAAATTGCGTCTGATCGGCCCGTGGCTTTTATCGCGGCGCGCCTAAACGACGTCGGCCCCAGCGGAGCCTCCGCTCGGGTGACTTACGGACTCTTGAATCTCACCCACCGCAACGGCCATGACCAGCCCGCGGCTTTGGAGCCGGGTAAGCGCTACCTGATAACGCTGAGCATGAACGATATCGCTCACGCATTTCCCGCCGGCCACAAGATCCGCTTGGCGGTTTCCACTTGCTATTGGCCTGTTGCTTGGCCGGCGCCGCAGCCTGTCACCTTGAGCGTTTTCACCGGCAAGAGTTTTGTCGATGTTCCGGTGCGGCCGCCGGACCCAGCTGACTCTAAACTGAGGCCCTTTGAACCGCCTGAACGCGCGGCGGCGGAAATAACCGAACTTCGGCCCGCCGCCCTGAAGCGCGTCATCGCGCGGGACCGCTCAACCGGTGAGACCGTCTATACCATCTCCAGCGAGGCTGACTTGGAGAGCCCGAAACTACTGCGCATCAAGGCGATTGAATTGGACATCGGCCATGCGATGCTGAAGCGGTTTCGCATTACCGACACGGATCCGGAGAACGCCCAGGCCGAGGTTATCCAAAAGACGTGGTTTCGCCGCAGCGGATGGAGAACCCGTGTCGAGACACGCTCCCGTCTCTCTTCAAATCCCGACCATTTTCTGGTGGAGGCTGAGTTGGCAGCTTACGAGGATGATGAGATCTTCTTCACCCGCGCCTGGAGTAGTCGGGTCAAACGAAAACTCTTATGAGGATAGTACGCCATGTTCGATCGAATCATCGATCCGCTGCCGCGACCTTAGCAAGTGCAGCAGTACTTGCCTCTCTATATCCCAGTGCTCGGTCCGGCGCTACTTAGTCCGGAGCTTTTCGCTGCCGATGGTTTAAAAAGTTTTAGTAGGGCAAAAGCACCGCTGATCGACGTCCGGTCAGAGGCAGAATCTATTGGCCTCGCTACGAAAGGTTCGCTCCCCGCCCCCGCATCAGGACCAACTGCGGA
>DATACQ010000436.1:0-9732 GCA_036258955.1 Binatia bacterium | reverse complement strand
TGATAGAGTTGGTCGGTCTCGGCATCGTAGTTACCCAAGTAAGTGCCCAAACCGATAGAGGACATCCAAAGAGTCTGCGATTGGCGGAAATGATCCGCTGCCAGCCGGCCTTCAAAACGCTTGCGGTAACGATCGGTGCCCTCTGCACTCGCGCAACCGGGAAGGTTCATTTTGCTCCTCTTCGGCTCTCTGCCATCTGCGAATCAGCCCAAGGATAACCGTGATGATTTCGCTCTGCAAGAAGCCAGCGCCGCGAAGAAACCGCCTTCTTCATAGGAAGAGTCGGCCTATAAAGCGTCGGCGCCTTTAAGAAGCGGATGAAACGGCTATTTATCTCAGCAATGGTCTCACGGGAACCTGTCGTGCATACGGCGCTGCTGCTGCTTTTGTGCGGGGCGCTCTATTGGCCTTACCTCGGCGCCGCGCCGTTCTTTAACAAAGGAGAGCCGCGCGAGGCCATGGCGGTGCAGGATATCGTGCTCCGGGGCGAGTGGTTAGTGCCGCTCAAGCGTGCGACTGACGTACCCTCGAAGCCGCCATTGTTTCACTGGTTTGCAGCCGCTGCGTATTACCTGACAGGCGATCTTGATGAGGCGACCGTTCGCTTGCCTTCATCGCTATTTGCAACTCTTGGAGTGTTGCTGACGTACTTTTTTGCGCGCCGGCTATTTACGCCGGAAATCGCTCTGCTTGCCGGCGCGATTTTGGCGACGACAATCCTTTACCAGGATCAGGCGCTGGATGCGCGTGTCGACATGACCTTGTGCTTTTTTGTCATGCTAAGCATCACGCTTTTTTATTTGCTTTACCGGGAAATCCTTAGGCATTGGGGTTGGTACTATGTTTTCTTTGCAGTCACGGGAATTGGAACTCTCGCGAAAGGGCCGCTAGGCCTCTTGCTGCCGGCTTTAGTAGCCGGCGCGTTCCTGCTGCTCAAGCGGCGTGTCGACCTGGTGAGGACGTTTTGTTTCCATCCCGGTGTGATGCTGATGTTGGCTCTGGCCGGTGGCTGGTACGCCATAGCCATTATTCGCGGAGGCGACGGGTTCTTCGAGCGCCAAATTATAGGTGAGAATTTGCACCGATTCGCCGGTGGTTCGGGACACAGCAATCCAGTGTATTATTACGTGCCGTATCTGTTTGCGCAGGGGCTGCCCTGGGCCATCCTATTGCCGGGGGTCCTATGGGATTCATTCAAGCGAGGTTCGAGCCGCGCGGATGATCACTTGTTTATCAAACTCTGGTTCGTCGTGATGTTCGCATTTTTTTCCCTTTCTTTGGGCAAACGGCCGGTGTACTTACTCCCGCTCTATCCCGCAGTAGCCGTGCTTACGGCGGTTTGGCTGGTCAATCACAAAGCAGTTCAAGGGGCGCGGTCTTATTATTACTACGGCCTTGCGCTTTTCGCCGCATTCACGGGCACGGTGCTATTGCTGATCGTCGTCGGCGAGCTGTGGAATCACAACCCTGCTCTCCTGTTTGCTCCGGTCGAATCCCTTCTAAAGGCGAAGGATCGCGCCAACTTTGCGCTGGTGAACGGCGCGCTCGCGGATTTCGGCACGCCGTTGGCTTTTGCCGCGCTCGTGTCGTCTCTGCTGTGGTTTTCGCTCGCGCGCTGCTTTTGGTTTCAAAGGATGCTGGCGGCGGCGCTCCGCCTGGTACTGCTCTGCATCGTATTTTCGTTCATCGCCCGTACTCTGGTGGTGCCGAAGATCGCCGAAGCAAAGAGTTACCGCGCGTTTATGTCCCAGGTCAACCAGTTAGTAGGCCCCAATGACACGCTCTATTTGCACAAATCTTTCAACAGTGACCAGGTAGTCTTTTATCGAGGCGAACCAGTGGAGACCCTTACTGAGCTTCCGAGTCGGATTATCAAGAAGGGCAATCAAACGGAGGTATACGTCATCATTTCTGAGCGGGAGTGGCTGAAGCTCCGCAAGCTGAATGTAAACTTACCCACGCCGTTTTTGAAAAGCGTCGCTACTGGGCCGGAGGGGAACGCGCCGCTGGTTCTCCTGCGGATCACGCAACCTGGATGATGGAATGGGCAACGTTGCGCAAGTTATCCAATGCAATTAACTTCCATTACCCATTCGCCCCAGATCGTTCAAAGTTCAAGAGGTTGATTCCTAAACTGACTGCATCCGGTCTGGCAGAGGTTTCGTTGAAGTGATAGTTACGGAACACATTCTGCCCCTACGGAGGAACCATGAGCGAGAAGGCTAAACAGGCTTTCGCAAGCACTGCTCTAGGCGCGCAAAACCGCGCCTACGATTTGATCGCGGATATGGATCCCGAATATTTCGACAAGCTCAAAGGAATCTACGTCGACGCTACATTCGGCCGCGACGGGGCGCTTCCGCGCAAGACCAAGGAATTGATAATGGTCGCAATTACGTGCGCCCTTTCGCGCCCACGCGGCGTGCGCCTGCATGCCGAGCGTGCATTGGCCTCGGGCGCGACGCCGCGCGAAGTGCTCGAAGCAGTGGAAGTGGCGGCAATCCCCGGGGGCATGCCCGGACTCTGGCTCGGCGTTGAGACCCTTCACGACATCCTCAACGAGAAGGGAATTGAGTTCAAATGACCAGCGCCGCGGGAGCACTGCACGGGATCCGTGTTCTCGATCTTACGCGCGTGTTGGCCGGGCCCTATTGCACGATGTTTCTCGGCGACCTCGGCGCGGAAGTGGTCAAGATCGAGCAACCGGGGGCAGGCGACGACACGCGCGGGTGGGGACCGCCGTTTGCTGGTGGCGAGAGCGCCTATTTTCTCTCAGTCAATCGCAACAAAAAGAGCGTGGCCCTCGATTTAAAGTCTCTCGAGGGCAAAAACTTATTGCGACGGCTCGCGCGCAAAGCCGATGTGCTGATCGAAAACTTTCGCCCAGGCACAATGGAGCGATGGGGGCTGGGTGAAAAAGAGCTGCGTGTCGCTAACCCCAGCTTGGTCTACGCGTCGCTGTCTGCCTTTGGCGCCGACGGACCCATGAGCGGTGCTCCGGGATACGATCTGATCGTCCAGGCTTGGGGCGGATTGATGAGTATCACGGGCACGCCGGAGGGCGACCCCACAAAAGTCGGAGTGGCTATCGTTGATGTTGTCGCAGGTCTGATGCTTGGCAAAGCCATTTGCGCAGCGCTTTACGCCCGCGAAAAAACGGGCAGGGGACAAACGTTGAACACCTCACTTTTGGAAGCGCAAGTTGCTGCTCTGGTGAATGCCGGCAGCAATTATCTCATTGGCGGTCAAATTCCTGCTCGCCACGGCAACGCTCATCCAAGCATCGTGCCTTATCAAAGTTTCCGGACCGCTGACGGCTATCTTGTGATTGGCGTCGCCAGCGAACCGATATGGAAGCGGTTCTGCGCCGCCATTGGCAGAATCGAGCTTGCGGACGACCCGCGCTTCAAAAACAACGCAGCGCGGGTGGCGCATCGGCAGGCGCTTTTGCAGATACTCGGCCAAGTTTTTGCGAGCCGGGATTCGAAAACTTGGTCGGAAATCCTGCAAGCCGCAGAAGTGCCCTGCGCGCCGGTGCAAACCATCGACCAAGTCTTCCATGATCCGCAGGTCCTCCACAGAGGCATGGTCGCCGAAATGGAACATCCGAGCGCGGGTAAGATCAAGCTCGCCGGCATTCCCGTCAAATTTTCCGAAACACCCGCGAGTCTGCGCCTGGCGCCGCCACGGTTGGGCGAGCACACGAAAGAAGTTCTCGAGGATTGGTTGGGAGCGACTGACGCAGATATTCTACCGTTACGCGAAAAGGGACTGTTATGAAGGGCACGCTGTTCGAAGGCTTTCATGCCGGTGACCGTTTCATCACGGGGCGGCGCACGATCACCGAGCACGACATCTTGCAGTTTGTGACTCTTGTGGGGCTGACCGAACCGTTGTTTCTCGATATAGAATACATTAAACACGAAAGCATTTACGGGGAGCGCATTGCGCCGGGAAGTTTGACTTTCGGCATCGCGGAGGGGCTCACGGTTCAGACAGGGCTCATCCACGGCACCGGACTGGCATTTGCCGGCCTCGACCGAATGCGTCTTTCTGGTCCCGTGAAAGTGGGTGATACCATTCACGTAGAGATCGAAGTGCTCGATAGCAAGCCGGTGCCTCAACGCGGCGGCGGCATTGTCCGATACCGTCACTGGGTAAAGAATCAGCGCCACGAAACTATCATGGAATACGATGTCGCCCGTTTGATCCGCAGTGGGAAAAGCGAGGGCGAAGAAGGACAACGCGGAGCATGAGTTCTGTAGACTCGGCCTTGCACTTCGGCGTGCTTTTGCCAACCCGTGAAGCGGTGATGTCCGCGTGGCGAGAGCCCAGCGAAATATATGGATTGGCTGAGCGTGCCGAAGCGTTGAACTTTAGTTCGGTCTGGGTGGGCGATAGCCTTACGGCACGGCCCAGAGTGGAAGCGCTCGCGACATTGGCTGCTGTGGGGGCGCGTACGCATCGGGTGCGACTGGGCACGTCGATCTTCCTAGCGGCGCTAAGGCAGCCTGTCCTGCTGGCATATCAGCTCGCCAGCATTGACTGGCTTTCAGGGGGAAGAATGGACCTGGGCATCGGTTATGGTCGCCCCAATGATGCTGCCCATGAATTAGAGTACCGCCACGTAGGTATCACAGCGGAGAACCGCATCAAGCGTAGCGAAGAGATCGTCACCGTGCTGCGGCGTTTGTGGCGCGAAAACGATGTGAGTCATCACGGCGACTTTTGCCGCTTCGAGCACGTTACAATCCAGCCGAACCCGGCACAGAGCGGCGGTATTCCGATTTGGCTTGCATCCAATGACGTCGAGCCAGGCTTAAAACGAGTCGCGCGTATGGCCGATGGCTGGATCAACAACATAAAGACTGCCGGAGTTTACAGAGAGTGTTGGGCCAAAATACGGAACTACGCAGCCGACGCTGGGCGCGTCCCGACGGCAATCCATCCGTCGGTCTATATGACAGTCGCTGCTGGCTCAACAGCAGATGCTGAAGAGGGCATGTCGTTTTTGGCCCAGTATTACAATCGCCCCTACGAGGCGGTGGCCAATTCGATGCTTTGCGTAACCGGCTCTTGGCATGCAGTGATCGATCGGATCGAAGCTTATCACGAAGCCGGCGCGCGGACGGTGGTGCTGCGCTTCGCGGCCCGGGAACAAATGCGCCACTTAGAAAATTGCGCTGAAGCGCTCAGCGCGCGCGGGCTGCTAAAGTGACGTCGTACGTTGCATACTAGATCGCCAACCGTTTTTCGGGTCAGCTTCTTAGCGGCGATATATCGATGTCGATATTTTCTTCCCGCTGTATTTCCGCAAAACGCTGGCGCAGTGAATTAATATTGGTTTTGGCAGGAACGGCGATTTCGGCCTCGAGGCGAAAAATCGGCGTGCCGCTGACCGGCGCCGCATAGGTTTCTGTCTCCATGGATTCAATGTTAACGCCGAGGCTGCTCAACACTGCGCTGATTTGGTAGACGATGCCGGGATGGTCCATGCACGAGGCTGTGAGCCGGTAAGGCAAGAACGGACCGGGCGCACCGCGCGCCGCCGGTGTCTTGATCGAGATCGTCAGACCCGTTTCCGTCTCGATCTGCCGATAATCGCTGGCGATCTTCACCAATTTGCTGCCGTCGCCGGCGATCAGGACGATCAAAGCAAACTCGCCGCAGAAAACCGCCATTTTGCTATCTTCGATATTGCAACCGTGGCGCGCGATGAACTCCGAAATTTTTTCCACCAAACCGACGCGATCCGGTCCGACGGCGGTCAGAATCAGATAACTTGAATCGACCATACCGCGATACTATCCGGAGGCTTGGCGGAAGAAAAGAGTTTAAGGATTGACTGCAAACGCAAGATTAGATGCTGATGCGAACTTAACGTTCTTCGCGTCTCTGGCGCCAGAAGTTTGGTTTAATTTTCGTGACCTTGCGCTGCTATGCCTGAAGATTTGCGGGGCTCCCGCTAATCTTCCCTGATTCGAATCTCTCGGATTCGGAGATTTCTGCGCCAAAACGCCAAGTTTTCGGAATGGAATTTTTCCTGTGCGCCTTTGCGCGAGATATTCCGATTTGGTGCAGTTTCGTTGTCATTCTGAGGAGCGCAGCGACGAAGAATCTGCTTTTGCTTGCGGCTTTGCCGCTCGACGTTTTTTACGGCTAATTTTCAAGGAAATAGCCGTTCATGATCGCGTCGTACCAGAGTTTCGCAACCGCTGGAACAATGCCTTGTGGCAGTTTATCGTCGGTCCACCCCCAGGTATGGACGCCGGCTCCAAGGGAGACGGCGCTCACCTTGGGAGCCGGGTTTAGCTGCGCGAATAGCGGTAGTGAGCGCTGGCAACGCTTCAGAGTTACCGTATCGTCATCGATGCCGTGGATGGACAGAAACGGCGGTACGGGCTTTTCGCGGCGACCGGATCGCTCCCGGGTATAGCCCCAGTAGCGTTGCACTAAGGCGTCGGTTTCAAGATTGCTCAACCTCAGTCGCGCCGCGGCGGCGCGAGCGGCAGCCTCCAAGGCTTTGAGTGAGTTCTTGTGAACAAAATCTTCAGCCTTAAAGTTGGGCCGCTTTTTGGCTGTTTCCCAGCGCTCGAACGTCATTTCGATCAACATCGGCAGCCCGAATCCTTTGTCCTTCAGACCCTCGTACATATAACGCGCGGTGTCA
This sequence comes from Binatia bacterium, assembly GCA_036258955.1. GTDB lineage: Bacteria > Desulfobacterota > Binatia > UBA9968 > UBA9968 > DATACQ01. The sequence continues at coordinate 3,062 of DATACQ010000436.1, read as the reverse complement.
CGCCACGTGCGCAGGCGCAGCTGGTTAAAAGGGAAATCCCAGAAATCACCCGCGACGATGGGATACATGTAACCGAACGGTGAGCTGCCGTAGCCCAACAGACCGGCAATATTGGCCACTCGCTGACTTGCCATCATAGCGAACGGGCCGCCCGTCGAATGCCCATGGATGTAAATGGAAAACTCAGCTAAGGGAAATTGTCGGCGCGCCGTTTCCTTGAGAGCCTCTTCGAAGGCAACCGGCCACGCCGCCATACGGTCATAAAAATCCGTTCCTTCTTTCGCCAGTAGCGACACTAAGGTGCCATAGGCGGGTCGCTTAGAGGTGTCCCGAACAGTAATATACTGGTCGGCCGTGATGCGCGTTTCTCTCGTCCAAAGCGGCGTCCTGGCGCTCCCGTCCGGATTTTCCACGTCACCCGGCCAGTTCCGGTCCGGATCGAGAAAATAGAATCTTCCCGGGAAAGTCATGCTGGCGACTTTGATCGAAAATTTTTCTGCAAGGAGCTGCGCGACGCGCTCCACCGATTTGAAATCAGAGACGCCGCCATGAAGGAGAAAAACCCCAACTTTTTTGCCATCAGGTCCGAACGGTACCAGATTCGCCGCTTGGGGCTCATAAATGGTCACGCCGATGTCCCAGTCCATTTCTAGAGCGGAAATGCGAAAAATGTCTTCGCGAACGGCAATGGAAGAGCTGGGCATAGACAGGACGTGTTCACTCAGAGATGAGACTTGCTCGCGACTGACAACGGCCGGCGGTTCCCATGAGCTTGGCAACATGCAGCGACTCCTTTTTGCGAGGTACGTGAAAACTTTTTCGGTCACTCGTTCGAGTGTCAATGCAGGTTCGTGAGTGCTTCCTGCAACACGCGGCCAGTGGAGTCTTTTGGTGCGGCGAGGTTTAAGAGTTTCGCGAGGGTCGGCGCGAAATCGATGAGCCGAACGTCGTCGAGTTTCTTGCCGCTGGCCACGCCTGGACCATTGAGGACCATGATCGTGCGCATGGACGGGCGGTCTGGGTTCGCGCCGTGCATGCCAAGCGGCGGTTGCGCCGCAACTATTTCGCCAGGGCCGGTACGGCCGTCAAAATCGTAGCCCGGTAGAAGATCGATATACAGGTCCCCGCCCGTGTCCCCGCCAATGCCCATTTTTGCATCCGCAATCGCGGCATCGTAAAGTTCTGTAACCACCGTTCGACCATTATCCTTAATTCCCATAAGTGCCGTGCGGATCCGGCTGATCACATCGGCCCTTTGGTCCTGACTTACAATGCCATTCTTTCGATGGGTGGAATTGATCAGCAGATAACCATTGTTTATCGGGGGATAAAATGCCTTGGTACGCGCCAGATCCGGTTGCCCTTTGTCATTCAACACCAACAGCCCGGCACGTTCCAAAGCACGGTTGATCGCCACCAATTTATCAACCCGTTCCATGCCGTGATCCGAGACCACTGCGACCACCGTATTCTCCGGACGATGGAACATCAACTCGCCCAGGAGATCGTCGGAAGTTTCGTAGACCTCCTCTAAAAGGCGGCGGAGCTTAGCGTTGCCTGGATTAGCCGGCGCATCAATATACCCGCGCCAGACGTGTTCACCCTCGTCAGGAAAAGGCGTGTATAGCAAGAGCAGATCCCAGGGAACCGAGCGCATCGCCCACAGCGCCGTTCGCGTGAGCTGCCGTTGGGCCATTACAACGGTCTCGAGATAGCGCGTCTCGGCGCCGCCGTCGCCGCCCGCTGCTAATGTAGGCCCTAAAGCTCCTTCCTGATATAAGATATTTGCCCCGTTGCCCACGAAGGTGCCCGCTGCCGCCGCATGACTGGCCGCTAACTCGCTTGGAAAAATCATGGTTCGTGCCGGTCGCGTATGATAAAGCAAAAACGCCGCGGTCTCCGGTTGGAGATCGAAAAGCCGCAAATACACGCCTGCGCTTTCGTTGCCGCTTGCCTTGACCTCGAGAGGTCCACTCCAGAAATTGTCCTGAAAGCCACCCGGCCCAGTCGTTAATCTTGCAGCGGTGGTCCTTCCATCTCGAGCGCTGGTGACCAGTAAGGTATCGTAGCCTGCTTGCGAATTCGCTGGATCATCGACGAACAGGCCGAAGAAGCTTGAAGCGCCGATGCTGAACTGAATTTCCATGGGCGGTTTTGCGCTGATCGGGAGGTTGTGCCACGAAACTGCCGGTTGTGCTTTTACAGTGCGGCTGCCGATAACACCGTCGCGGCCGCTATAACTATCATACCCCAGAACCTTTATCGCACCGTCGGAAAGTTCCCGCCCCAAAGGAACATTTAAGAGCACGGTCTTGCGCGCCGCGCGCAGCGCGACGGCCCAGATTGGCTCGGCGCGTAGCGGCGCGCCGAGAAAAGAGATGTGATTATCCAAGATCGTATATTGATGAGCAGGCCCCCTCGGTTGGCGGTTGCCGCTGATACCCGTCTGGCGCGGTGGAGCCCCCGTCCAGAGGGCCGCGAATCCTGGAGCCGTTTTGGAGGGATAAACGGCCACAACGTCATCGGCAAAGACTCCGCCTTGTATGAGTTTGGTCAGGTTGGGTAATTTCCCCCGGCGGAGCATTTCCTGCACGAAAGCGGGCAGCGCGCCGTCCCAGCCGATTACGATTGCTTTTGGCGGTGTCTGCGCGTGGAGCGTTTCAACGGCCGGGCCGATCGTCGCCCAGAGCGCTAACACCGCGGCGGTAAATCGCCCAAATCGCATATTTCCGGAGTATGCCCAAAGATCCGGAGCAATGTCTACTGTACTGGTCAGATGATCCGCGGCTGAGCCGCTGGCTGGGGAACTACTGGGCATCACCGGCGAAACGATCTAAGATTAACCTGTAGCGGAGGGAGGGGCTATGGTGCGGAAGATCCCAGCGGCATTGACGAAACACGGCCATACACGAATTGACGATTACTATTGGCTGCGCGAGCGCGAAAATCCCGAGGTCGTCGCATACCTCAGAACAGAGAACGAACGGGCCCAACGAGAGCTCGCCCACATCAAACCTTTGGAGGAAAAGCTATTTCAGGAGATCAAGGCGAGATTTAAACAA
>DATACQ010000435.1:0-7926 GCA_036258955.1 Binatia bacterium | reverse complement strand
AGTGCCCGCGACCATCTGTTCATGGCGTGCCTTTATTCGTTTACAAGTCCTCGATCCCATGCCCGGAATAGCATTTCAACAGGTATTTGTCTTTACCCAGGCGAGCAGCCCGGCTAAGTTGAACTGCTGCACATTGCTGGTTCAACCGGCCCGTTGGACGCTGGCGGGCTATTCAGGCTACCGAGAGATCTAGCCGCTCCGGGTTAAGACTGCGATTTCAAGTCACCAGCGTGAATTTTTGTATACATCGCGTATCTGATTGTGCACCGTGATCCCGTTCCGTGGCACGTTTACGCTGAAAAACCGCTGAAACACAAGGTCGCTGAGTACGGTTTTCTTGGCGTAAGGGTTGCTAAGACTTGAGAGGTTACGCTATGTCTAGCATGACTAAGATTCCCGAATGAATGGCCGTGATACCAGAGAACGCAAACGCGCGCTGTTAGGACCTGCAGCCAGCCGTACCGCGCGCGCATCTCGGGCGGAGCAAACCAGGGCGCGGCGTTTTTCCCTGTGTGGGGTGCTGTTGTTCGCGGTTTGCATTGCGGTTTTCTCACCCGCGTCAAGGAGTCGCGCTGCCGAACCCGACCTCAAACCCGGAACGATGGTGGGCCCGCAAAATTGGCAGGCTGTCAAAGGCATGGTTGGAGAGAACCTGCTGGACCGTATCCGGACGGGCTACAGCTTTCAACTTAATGAAGCGCGACCCCGTAGAGCACCCAAGGAGTACTTAGTGGCGACGGACAAGTATTCCAGTCAAGTCGCACTCGGTCGCAACGGGGAGCTGCTAAATTACGTCGCCGGGATTCCATTTCCGAACGTCAATCCGAATGATCCGCAAGGAGGGCTTAAGCTGGCTTGGAATTTTGCGCGCCGGTGGGTGGGAGATGATTTCAAAGAAGGCGGGGGTACCCTAACCGGTAAGGCTATGTCGCAGACGATCGAAAAGGACGGATCGGAGAGGAAATCGGAGGTAATCCGACATGAGATCAAGGCGCGTGGGCGGGTGAGTTTAGAGCCCAAACCCTTTATTCCAGGCTACGAGCATATCGATTGGATGATCATCCGCGCGGATGAGTATCCGAGGGATACATCGGGTACAACGACACTAGAGACCCGTTATCTCGACCCGAACAGGGATGACGACCTTTACGTTTATGTGCCGAGTATTCGACGGGTGCGTCGTGCTCCGCCAATCCAGAGATGCGCAACTTTAGCGCCGACCGAATTTATCTACGATGACGTTAACAGCTTTAATGGTAAGATCACTAATTTCACTTACAGGGTACTGGGGCAATCGCGCATGCTGGGCAACTTATCGCAACGCGAAGTGCCATTCGAGCGACGCAACGGCGATTATCTGCCACTGAAAGAAGGCTGGGAAATCATCGATACCTATGCCTTGGAAATTACGCCCAAAGATCCCGATTACTGTTATCCCAAGAAAATCCTGTATATTGACCAGCTCACCTACCAGGCTCTATGGGTGGTCGTTCGCGATGCTAAGGGGCATCTTTGGAAAGAGCAGTTCAACCTTTACACCAGAGTAAACCTGCCTGACGGACAAGAGGTGATTTCATCGGCTGCTCCGGTCATCGTGAACGTTCACAACGGGCGCGCTTCGGTCTTCTCGACCACCCGAGCCTTTAACCAGGGCTACCAACCTTCATTCTTCACCCTTGCCACCTTGCAAACCGTCATGCGTGGAGGCTCGCTAAGATGACCGCGCTGAAAGCCGGCTGCATCTTTCAAGCCGTGTTTTTTCTTGTCGTTGCCGAGAGCGCGGCAACCGGGAAATTAGGACAGCTGCGCAAAATTACCGTTGTTAGCATGGGAATGACCGATACAGTTATCCCGCAACTGCGGGGGCTCTACGACGGTCTGGGAGAAGTCGGGTATGTGGAGGGCAAAAACCTGAACATCGATCATCTCGGGCATGCTGGGAACGAAGCCCAGGTTCGCGATCTTTTGAAAGCGATGGTCAGGCAGGGCACAGAGGTGATCGTTACACCCAGCTCCGCTGAGGCTAACCTTGCCAAGCAGGTCACTAGTGAGGTCCCGATTGTTTTCGCGCCTGCCGTCGATCCGGTTGGCAATGGATTAGTTAAGTCGCGTGCCAATCCGGGAACTAATTTGACCGGTTTGAGTTACACCAGAGATGTAGAAGACAATGGCAAGCAACTCGCCGTATTCAAACAGATCGTGCCCGGATTGCGCCGTGTAATGCTTTTCTACGACGGCAGACCAGTCACCCGGACCTCGCCGGCTGTTCTGTCGTCACTCGAACGCGTTGCACGGTCGCTCGACATCCGCCTGACGCAGCATGCCGTGAACTCCAGTTCCGAAGCCCTGCAAATTCTACAAAGACTTCCGTCGGGTATGATTGATGGCGTGTTTCTCGTGTGCAGTGCCGTTTTTAGGGGCATGAGGCCGCTTTCCGAAATGGCTGCGAGCAAACGGCTGCCCGTATTTAGCTGCACGGCGTCGCAAGTAGCTGAAGAAGGCACTTTGATGACCTATACCCCAGATATGTACTACCTGGGGTATAGGGGCGCGTGGTACGTTGACCGTATTCTCAAAGGCGCAAAGCCCGCGCAACTTCGGGTCGAAACCCCGATGCGGTTCGAGTTAGTGATCAACATAAGCAATGCGCGCAGAATCGGCCTAGTGATACCTTCCGAAGCGCTGATGCTGGCGGACAAAGTATTTCATTAACTGTTAAGGTGATACTCCCGTTTATATCGAATGGACCTCGCAAACTTATGCAGAACGACGGCCCTTCGCTGCACAAGCATGCATCGGCAAGTCCGCGAAACTGACGTTCACGCCGGGTTCCTGGATGCCAGTGAGTTGAAGATAAATAACCAGCAAGCGAACTTTTTTTCTTTTTTAAGGCGTGACCGCCAGCGGCCCGGTCAGGGCCGGCTTCTGCGGCAGTACTTCTTCGTCTCTGTGCTGCTCCTAGGCGGCGGACTGATCACCAGCGGTTTGATTGAAGTATATTTTCGCTATCGCGAGGCGCGGGAGCAAATCGCCGTTATCCAAGGTGAAATCGCCAGTAGCGCAGCTCAGAGGATCGCCCAGTTTATCTTGACCATCGAAGAACAAATGAAAGCTGCGACCGTCAGTAGCATCGTTGCGCGGAAAGGAATCGCTCCCGAATACCAATTTGAGCTTGCCAAGTTACTGTCGATCGCGCCAGCAATCACGGAGGTTACGGCGATTGATGCGGCGGCACACCCTCAGGCGTACCTATCGCGGTTTCGAGTGAGTCCCAGCACCAACTTAACAAACTTTTCGAATGTGGCGAGTTTTAATCATGCCAGGCAAGGGGTCACGTACTTTGGGAATGTTAAATTCCTTCACGATGCTGAGCCCTCCATCACGATCGCCGTGCCCATCGAGCAATTCCCAGGAAAGATAATCGGCGTCTTAGAAGCCCAGGTTGACTTGAGACAGATCTGGGAAGTTGTGAGAGAGCTTAAGTTTGGCGACGCGGGGTACTCGTATATCGTAACGCGCGGCGGCGAGCTCATCGCCCATTCTGATCTCGGCCAGGTATTCGGACGCTTGCGGTTGGGGTTCTTGCCGCAAGTGCGGGCTGCATTTCAACCGAACCCCGTGGCGCCAAAGCCGAGAACGGAAACAGGATCAGATCTGTACGGCAAGGAGGTGCTCAGTTCTTTTGTCTTCCTTCCTAGCCTCGAATGGGCCGTGTTTGTGGAACAGCCCCTGAGCGATGCCTATCAGACTCTCTACGATTCTATTCTGCGGACTTCGGTGCTGCTGTTGATCGGACTCGGCGTGGCGTTATTGGCGGCTGTGTACGTAGCCCGACGTGTGGTGCGCCCCTTGGGAATATTGCGAGCCGGTGTGGAAAGAATCGGCAAAGGGGATTTGGAGCATCATTTGGACATAAAGACGGGGGACGAGATCGAAATCCTCGCCGATGAGTTCAACAAGATGGTCGGACAGATTAAAAGCTCCTATCAATCTCTTGAAGATAAGGTTCACCAGCGAACGAAAGAGCTGGCGGCGCTGTTCGACGTGACCGCGACATGCACGCAATCTCTGGATATCAACCAGGTGCTGCAGCGGGTAGCCGAGAAGATCACGGAAATTTTCGAGCTGGACGGAACACGCATCTTTCTTTTGGATCGCTCGGGGAGGGAAATGCGCGTGCGCGCCATCGCAGGCTACAATCGCGAGGGGTTCGTTCAAGATGTCTTCGGAAAAGGCGAGGGCATCGTTGGAATGGCCACGGAGAACGGCGAGCCTATCATTTTTGAAGACGTACAAAATGATCCGCGTTACTCAGAAATGACTCGTAGCGGCGCGTCGAAGCGGGTTGGACTTCGGTTTTTCGCGGCTTTTCCTATCAAATCGAAAGGCAGTCCCGTGGGAGCGATCGCCTGTAACGCCGGAAAGCCGCGAAAGCTTAGTGCGGAAGAGATTCGCTTGATCAATTCCATGGCGGAACAGATTGGTCCCGCGATAGAGAACCTTGATCTGTTTGAGGACCTGACGGAAAAGACCACCGAGCTCGAACTCATCAACCGCGAGCTTTCCCGGCGCACACAGGAGCTGGCTCGATTCAATGAAGAAATCAATATCGCCAATGAACGGCTAAAGGAGCTGGACCGCTTAAAGTCCGGCTTCGTCTCCAATGTTTCCCATGAGCTGAAAACGCCCTTGACGGTGATAGGTAGCCTGGCGGACAACATGCTCGACGGCATCACCGGTCCTTTGAATGAGAAGCAGACCCGCTACATGAGCGGCATCAAAGATAGCGCTGACCGCCTCGCCCGCTTGATTCACGATGTTCTCGATCTCTCCGTTATCGAAGCCGGCAAAGTCGATCTTAAAGTGAAAAGTTTTGGCTTGCCCGCTCTGGTGCACGAAGTGATTGAAACCATGCGCCCAGTGGCCGAGGAGAAAAATATAACGATTGAAGCGCCGCCAATCGACGGGAATCGCGTGGCGTGGGCGGATCGGGACAAGATCACGCAGGTCCTGACCAATTTGATTGACAATGCACTCAAGTTCACTCCGCGTGGCGGCAAAGTGAGCCTTGCGCTCGAGCCGGTGCCGGGCAGTCATTGGCTGCGACTGAGCGTTATAGATAACGGGCCAGGGATTCCGCCGGAAGAAGCGAAACGCATATTCGATGAGTTTTACCAAATCCATCAACGTGGCGCCGAAAAGATCAAAGGTGTCGGTCTGGGGCTGGCGATCTGCAAGAAACTCGTTGATATGCATGGTGGAACGCTTGATGTGACAAGCGCCCCAGGTGCGGGCAGCACCTTCTCTTTCACAGTGCCTGCCCGGCCGTCTCTACCGATCGTTACAGGGCTGCATTGATGAAAGCCATGGGACCCATAACCGAAACGATTCTCGTCGCCGACGATGACGAGTTCATTCAAGAAGCGCTCATGGATCGCCTCCAGGCCCTTGGGTATCACGTGCTCCAGGCAACGGACGGTGCCCAGGCGCTGCATCTGATAGAGCGACGTGATCCGCAAATGGCATTTCTGGACATCGAAATGCCGGGCATGAAAGGCATGGAGGTTCTCCGGGAGATTCGTCGCAGAGAAAAAAACTTGCCTGTGGTTATGATAACCGCTTATGGCACCATTGATCTTGCCGTAGAAGCCATGAAGGAAGGAGCATACGACTTTATTGCCAAACCTTTCAAAGGCACTCATGTTGCGCTGCTCGTGCAAAAAGCGCTAGAAGAGCAAAGGCTCCGTCGTGAAGTGCAGATTCTCGCAGAGGAGGTCGATAAGCGTTACCATCTCGTGCCCGGTACGAGCGCAAAATTCACCAGCGTCGCCAACGCGGCAAAGAAAGCCGCTGTGAGCAATAGCACCGTGTTGCTGCTCGGAGAGAGCGGCACCGGCAAGGAGCTATTCGCCAGAGCAATTCACAATTGGAGTGACCGCCGAGAGCGGCCCTTTGTGGCCATTAACTGCGTCGGCTTATCCAAAGAACTGTTGGAAAGCGAGCTCTTTGGCCATGAACGCGGCGCGTTTACCGGCGCTCAGCAGCGAAAGCGCGGGAAACTTGAATTGGCTCAGAGCGGCACGGTTTTTCTTGACGAAGTCGGCGACATGTCCGAGGAGATTCAAACCAAACTCCTGAGGTTTTTGCAGGAGCGGGAATTTGAAAGAGTGGGCGGCACCGATGTTATTCGGGTCGACGTGAGGATCATTGCCGCCACCAACCGCGATCTACAAAAAGCCGTTCATAGCGGTAAGTTTCGCGACGATCTCTACTACCGCCTCAATGTAGTGCCGCTCGCACTGCCGCCGCTGCGGGAGCGAAAAGAAGATATTCCCCCCCTGGTACGTTACTTCCTAGAACGTTTTGGCCAGGAATCTAAAAAGAAGTTCACAGAAGTATCCACTGCTGCCTTAGAAAAACTAGTGGCGTACGACTGGCCGGGAAACGTTCGCGAGCTCGCCAATGTGCTGGAACGGGCTGTTGTTCTGGGCCAACCGCCGCTCTTAGAAATCGACGATTTGCCCCAGGCGATGACCAGCGTCGCCAGCGATAATCGTGGCGCGAGCATTAAGCCTTATTACGAGATGATCAACGACTTCCGCCGGCAGGTCATCTCGGCTGCTCTTGCACAAACCCAGGGTAATCAGGCTGCCGCCGCAAGGGTGCTTGGATTGCAGCGAACCTACCTTTCCCGGCTAGTAAGGTCGTTAGGTATTCGATAGCAGGTTACTTTTCTGATCTGGATTATTGCGTGGACCCCCTCTGCAGCCGCAACCCTTCCGGGCTGGATTGGCTATCTATTAGAAGTCGTTTCAAATTGACTGACTCCTCCTTTGAACTCAACTCTATTAAAGATCGCGTCACCGGCTCTCAACGAGACATAACTACTCTCCTGCAAAACCTTTCCCGCTAAACTCCGATAGCTTGGATTGACTGAGGATCATTCTCCGGCTGGCATAGCCCATGCCCTGCTCAGCGCCTGTTTTGGAGAATGCATGACAGAGAGGCAATAAAAGTTCCTCTCAAAGGTTCCGACACTGTCGGAGCACTTACGGTCTCACAGGTTTGAAGGACGTAACGGATCAGCAGTTCGCATCTATACATGTATTCGGCTCCGAGCTTTTACGGGGTCGCAGTGGCAAGGATACTGTATCGCTCGGTTCATCATCAACGACGCACGATAGAGTCGATGAAAAAACTCTTGCGCAAGCGTCACATGCGGTAGCGGACGAATCATTCGTCATAAGAAAAGGTTAGAGCTGCGACGGGAGTTAACGACCGGTGAGCGGGTAGTTTTGGATACACGTCTGTATACAATAGTAGTCCTCATTGCCAATCCGCTCAGTTCGAATAACCGTACCCATCCTAAAAACTGCTTGCTAGTCGCGGATTTACTGTCATCGAACAGTTCTTAGGTCAAGGCACGAGAGTTGCACTAGGCTGCGGAGCAACAGTCGCAAGCACGCAACCGCGGCCACGTCTCCACTCATCATTTATTCTTCAAAGGTCCGGAACTAAGTATCTATTCACAGTCGCTCAATGGCTGATGGTGATCAACGTCAGAGGAAAGTACCGGAGATTTAGATGACTACAGAAAATATCTTGCGGCTGTGCTTAGTCGCCTCGTTAGGCTTCAGCGGGTTCAGCTGTGTTCTTCAGACGAACCGTGACGGGGCGAACGCCGGTCTTGAAGCGTTTGCCGGCGATCAATCCATCGGCGCCGAACAAGAATCGGAGTTGGCAATTGACACCGAGTCGTTAGATCGGATGGAGAAGGTTGCCGATGCGTACCGCCGCAAGGCGCTTTACTCCGAGGCGGAAGCAATTATTCAGGACGTCTTTGAGATACGCCGCAAGAAGCGCGGCGCCGAAGACGCGGAGATGGCCTATTACCATAATAACCTGGGCTTGCTGCAAGCGGAACAA
>DATACQ010000434.1:0-1810 GCA_036258955.1 Binatia bacterium | reverse complement strand
GCCTGTGAAGCCGTCGCAAACAACCACGTCGACGGAAGCGTTGAAGATGTCGCGCCCCTCGACGTACCCAATATGATTGACTGAAGTTTCGCCCAAGAGCGCGCAGGCTGCGCGAGTGAGATCAGTGCCCTTGCCGTTTTCTTCGCCGTTGCTCAGCACGCCGACGCGGGGCTTGGCAATGCCCAGCACGCGTTCCGCGTAAATGGAACCCATGATGCCAAATTGCGCGAGATGATGAGGTTTACAGTCAACGTTGGCGCCCGCATCGACCACCACCGTGCCTCTGCCGACGCTTGGAACCACCACCAGAATCGCCGGTCGCGCGACCTGAGGCAATCGGCCCATGACAAACATGCCGATCGCCATCATGGCCCCGGAGTTGCCGGCGCTCACAACCGCCTGGACCTCTCCCGTTTTCATGAGGTCGAAGGCAATTTTCATGGATGAGTCCCTCTTTTTGAGCGCGCTGCTCGCGGACTCATGCATTTCTACGGTTTGACTGGCAGAGGCAATGGCCAGCGGCCCGGCTTTAAGCTGGTCCAGTTCCCGTTCGATGGCTTGTTTTTCACCGACCAGGACAAGTTCGACGCCGAGATCTCTGGCCGCCAGGCATGCCCCCTCTACAACCACGGCGGGAGCGCGATCCCCGCCCATCGCATCCACGGCGACCTTCGGCATACCGGATGCCTAACTCTGTTCCTTTTGCACAACGGCCCGTCCGCGATAATAACCGCAGTGAGCGCACGCGCGGTGCGGCAGCACGGTTTCGCCGCAATTCGAACAAGTGCTCCACTGCGGGGCGGTAAGAGCGTCGTGGGAGCGGCGCTGGTTCTTAACTCGTTTGGAGGTTCTTCTTTTGGGAACCGGCATCGGCTGGGTCCTTTCCTTGCTTAGAATGGCAGATGAAAACTGTCCGACTAGCGATCAATCCTAAGCGTGCGAAAGATTGCCATCCGAGGGTCCTCGGCGTCGGCAGAGCAGCAGCAGATTTCGCTATTAAGATCCACCCCGCAGCCGCCGCACAGCCCCCGGCAACCTTCGGCGCAAAGCGGCCGTGTCGGCAGCGCCAATAGTACTTGCTCGCGGACCAGGGGTTCCAGGTTGATCTCGTCGCCTGAATAATAACTCAAACCCAAATCCTCGGGCCGCAATTCTTCCGTAGACGCGGCGGCCTGCAGCGGCTTTGGACTTAGGACGATGTCAAACTCGTGCTCGACCGGCAGCGAAAAGTCCTTCAGGCAGCGGCTACAGGTGCTTTCAACTCCGCCGCGAACCATGCCGCGAAAGAAAAGCTCGCGGCCGGATCGATAACAAACAATGTCAACCGCAACGGACGGCGGAAAACGAAACTCGCGGATCTGGCGCTTTGCGTAGCTCTCGTTTAGCTCGTTAACGCTCGCCGCGAACTCGATTACCTTCGGCGTTTCCGGAATCTCATCGATGGGAATTTTCATGAGGCAGGACCAGAGTGTTAGAATTTCAATTGAATATAATTGAAATAGCTTCGAAGTCAAGGCGATGCTTTTTGGTGTGAGATCAAAAACTCCGCGCAATATTCAATACTTCCGAGGCTTGTGCGCGTGGATCTCCGCCGGCCTATTGAGAGTCGCGGGGGGCTTCTGCCCGCGGAGTCGTGCAGCGATCCTATGGCCGGCGCGGCTCGTGATCCTTGCTTAAACCCGGCTTTCCCTTGAGAATTGGCGTCCATTTTGTTAACGCTTTTTTACAGTCACACAAAGTACGCGGTCCCGGGTCTTATTGCGGGCTTGAGTTCTCGTTTCCTCCGAGGGCGGGAGACCGAACTCGCGGC
>DATACQ010000433.1:0-7374 GCA_036258955.1 Binatia bacterium | reverse complement strand
GATCAAAGGATTCCAGCGCACCCCAAAATCCACTTGCGCCACCCGCTCATTGATAGTGGGATAGATGAAGGGCAGAAAAAAAATAAACACGCCGGGTATCAACAGCAGAGTTAACAGCCGAGCGTAGGAAGGTTCGCGCGCCGAGAGCCAGCCGCCCCAGTAGTAACCGACGCTGAGCGCGGCCATGACGATGGATATCAAGCTTCCCCAGACGAAGATGGAGCTGCCGAAGTGCGGAGCCAGCACACGGCTGCCGGCGATTTCGAGACCCATCAGCACAGCGCCACTGACAAAGACGACGAGGTAATGCAGAGCTTGCACCATAATCAATTCTCCCAACCCCAATCCTGCTCTTCATCGACCAGGGTCATGGGCTCGAGCAAATCCTCGGCAATGCCTTCGATGAACTGAGAGGGCCGCGATAAAACCATGCGCAAGCCTCGATCAAAGACTTTGATCGGGTACGTAATGTACAAATTTTCTTTCGCACGGGTGGCGGCGACGTAAAGCAGCCGGCGCTCTTCCTCCAAATCCAAATCCGAGCTGATGTTGTAGAAGGAGGGGAATCGGCCCTCCAACGCCCATACAATGAACACCGAATGCCACTCCAAGCCTTTGGCCGAGTGAATCGTTGAGAGCACCAATGGCCCTTCGTCAGGATTCACGGCCAGAACGCCGGCGACGCTATCGCTAGGCGGTTCCAGCGCCATGTCGCTCAATAAACGTTCCAGGCTTCGATAGCGTTCCGTGATTCCGTAGAAGTGTTCCAGGTCTTTAAGCCGCTTCGGATAATCCTCCGGGTGATGCCGCTTGAGCAGCGGCACATAGTATTGCATGAGGTACTGCACCTGCTCGGCCGGCCGCTCCGCTTCGGCGGCGCCTTCAAGAACCTGGGCGAGAGTCTTAAGCCCATGCGCGATCCTCTCTCTAGCTTCGAACGAGCGCAGACGCTCGATGGGTTGGCTACCGTCGAGGAGCCAACGGGTCGCCTTCTGGCTCATCTGGGCGCCCACGCCTTCGAGCAACAACAGAATACGGTTCCAGGAAACCGCGTCGTGAGGATTGGCGAGCACGCGAAGATGCGCGAGTAGATCCTTGATGTGGGTGGTCTCCATGAACTGGAAGCCACCGCGCTTAATAAAAGGAATATTGTGTCGCGCCAGCTCGATTTCCAAATCAAACGAGTGAAAGCTCGATCGAAACAGCACGGCGATATCCCAGAGCGGCACTCCTTCTTCGTGCAGCTCCAGAATCTTCTGGCAGACAAAACGCGATTGCATGTGCTCGCTTTCCGCCTGGACCAACAGCGGCGTATCGCCCTGGCGCTTGCGCGTATAGAGTCTTTTCTCGTAACGCTCTTTAGCCCGGGCGATGATCTCGTTGGTTAAATTCAAGATGGGTTGTGTGCTACGGTAGTTCTCTTCGAGCCTCACGATGCGCGCGCCCGGAAAAGCTTTCGGAAAGTCCATAATGTTGCGAAAGTCGGCGCCGCGAAACGAGTAAATGCTCTGGGCATCGTCGCCGACAACGGCGACGTTGTCATGAGCCGCGGCGAGCAGACGCACAATTTGCGCCTGCAGATGATTGGTATCCTGATACTCGTCCACCATCAGAAAGCGGTAGGTTTCGGAGAGGCGCCGGCGCACATCTTCATGGCGCTCGAGGAGTTGCTTTAGTTTGGTGAGCAGGTCGTCGTAATCTACGAGCGTCTTGGCCGCCTTATATTCCGCGTAACCTTGATACAACCGCAAGAGGTCTTCCAAAGACTCGTAAAGATGCGGGTATTCGCTCTCGATCAGCTGAGTCACGCTTGTTTGCTTGTTGACCGCCATGCTGAAGATTTCGCCTACCGTCTGCTTGCGCGGAAAGCGTTTGTCCTTGTTGTTGAGGCCCATTTCGCCGCGCAGCAGTTGAATCGCGTCCTCGCTGTCGGTGCGGTCCATGATCGTAAACGATGGCAGCAGATCGATGCGCCTGCCGTACTGGCGCAAGACCAGGTTAGCGAATGAGTGAAAGGTGCCGCCGGCCACCTGGCTACAACGATTGTCGATCAATACGCTGGCGCGCCGCAGCATCTCCTCAGCAGCGCGCCGGGTAAACGTCAGAAGCAAAATCGAGCGGGGATCGACGCCAATATCGATCAAATGGGCGACACGGTACACCAAAGTACGTGTTTTGCCAGTACCCGCCCCGGCTATAATCAGCAGTGGCCCTTCCACCATGGTGGCCGCTTGGAACTGAGCGTCGTTCAGCTCCTTGCGGTAATCCAGCTTTGAGGGCGGCTCGACCGTGGGAACGGTAGTTTTGAGAAGGTATTGTTTGGCCAATGCAGCTCCGGTTGCGAGTAAATTAGCGGTTTTCTTTTTGAGCGGCAAGGCCTAGTAAGAGTTCAAAGATGAGGTGCAAAGTTCAAACTCAGCCGGAATTACGTGCCAAACTTGAAAGCGGGATGCGGTGTGACATCATAGAGCTTCAGCGCATTTCCCCAGTAGGATCATGGCACTTACCCCATGAGAATGATGAAACTTTGGACAGTTCTGTTGGCATTCGCCCTTGTGGGGACATACGGCTCCGCGCAGGAAACTGACAAGCTCAAAGAGTTTAGAGACGAGCAGTATCTTTTTCGCTTTCTTTATCCGGGTGACTGGAAATTCGAACCGCTGCCGGAAGGCGAAAAGAATCCGGCAATGCGCGCGCGCCTGCTCGGACCGTCGGGTAGTTCATTTGTGGCGATCGTTGAAAAGATTAGCCAGCCTTTGTCGAAGCTCGAATTTCAACCGGGTCCGCGGGCGAAGAAAAGAGTTGAAACGATGATGCGCCAAACCCTCGAGCAGACCTACCACTCGATCAGCAAGAACTTGGGCGCCGTGTCGATGAAAACTGGAGAAAGGCTCAACCTGAGCGATGAGACGGCAGTAAAGTTCTACCTCGCAACCTTGCATAGCATGAAAACCGGCAATCCCGTTGTGGTAGCTGGCACCCATGTCTATCCTTTTTCTAAGGATTACTCGGTCAACTTTATCATGATGGCATTTCATCGCGGCAACGCGGCGGAAAACCAGGTGCTCACGGCGGTTTTTAATTCCTTCCGCATGATCGAAGCGCGATGACGCGCTTCGCGGTTCAAGGTTCAATGTTCAAAAGTTCAGGGTATCGGATTCCGATTCGTCAGACGCGTTCACCTTGAACTTTGAACCTTGAACTTTGAACAGGCCTACCCAGAGGCCCGCTCGAAGAGCAAGAATGACTGACGGTCGAGAAAGTCGAATTCCCGCGCCAAGCGATAGCCGGCCTGTTCCATCTCACGTTGGATAAATTCGCTCGGGGTGTAATGCTTCAACAAGCCAGCCCACCAGGAGCGCCGGTCGAAATCGATAATCGCTACACGGCCGGTCGGGCGCAAGGATTTGCGCAGACCCGAGAAGTAGCGGACCCGATCTTTGATGTGATGGTAGGTATTGGCGGTGAAAACCAGATCGATGCTGCCTTGCGGCAGCATGGGATCCTCCGGCGTCGCCAAAAGGACTTCGATATTTTCTGCGGCGCGCTCCTTCGCTTTCTCCGCCACGAGCTGGGTCATATCCTTATCGATGTCGACCGCGTACACCTTACCCGCGGGCCCCGCTGCCTGCGCCAGGAGAAAAGTGAAATAGCCGCTGCCCGCACCCAGGTCTGCGATCGTCGCTCCGGGGGAAATCTGCAGGGCCGTGATTACTCGCTCCGGCTGCTGCCAGCTATCCCGGCTTATTCCCTCATAAGCGCATTGTTTCAGCCCCGCGCAGCCGGCCAATAGGAATGCGAGGACCAATATCCAGTGGGAGAGTCGAACCCGGTACTTTGACCGGTCAAGGCAGTGTTTTCTCATCGGTTCTCTGGGGGAGCAATAACTCTGATCAAGGATACGGTAGCCGGCTTTTTATTCGGCAGGAAAGACTTTTTTCCCTGTGTCTTCTTCATGCAACGCGATTGCTTTGGTGGGGCAGATTCTTGCGGCCAGCAGGATTTTCTCGTCGCTTTCTCCCTTGGGGTCGGTGACTTCGGCGATCATAGTTTTGTCCAGCTGAAAAACTTTGGGGGCAGCCTGCACGCATTTCGCGTAACCTTCACACTTTGTTCGATCGACAGTAATTTTCATGTTTGCCTCGCAATCGCTACTTGAGTATTTCTTTCAACTTGGCGACCAGCGCGGGGTCGGATTTTAGAAGCTCTTTCACGCTTTGCTCCAGGCTCGCGCCATCGCTGGGGTTGATGTCTAGATTAGCCTTTTTCGTTTCCGCCAGAAACTGCGGATCTTTCATTGTCTCCATAAAGGCTTTGCGCAGAATCTGCACGCGATCGTTGGGCGTGTGCGGCGGCAGAACAAAGGGCCGCACCGCCGGTCCGTGGGCCTGTAAGACCATCTGCATCAATTTTTTTGCTTCGTCCGTTCTCGCGAAGTTAATGGAGACGGGAACTTTTGTGAGCTCGGGATGGGACCTAGTATTCGCCTGCAGCATGATGATCATCTCGCCGCTCTCCACTTCCTTACGCCAGGTTGATTTGGCGGACTCCCACGAAATACTGACCCCGGAAACTTCGCCGCTGTTAAAGGCGAGACGAATTTCAGAAGTCCCCCTGTAGCCGGAAACGAGTTGGAGCGGTAATCCGATCGTTGCTTTGAGAATATTGGGAACATCGTCGCTTCCCGTCCCGCTTGCGATCCCGCCAATTTTGACAACTTGTCTCGTCGCAAACCACTTCTCCACATCGGTGATGCCCGTCGATTTTGCGATTCCGATAACGAAGTTGTCTTGCATGGGCGTGCCGACAAACTCGAATCTGGGCGCATCGAACTCGATACCGGGCTTACCCAAGAGCTGGTGCAGAAATAACCCGCCAATGAAATGAGCCATCGTCAGCCCGTCCGGTTTTGCTACTTTGTAGAGGTGATTGGCGGCTACGAGACTCCCGGCGCCCGTCATGTTCTCCACGGTCACTACCGGATTACCCGGAATGTGTTTGCCCATGTGACGCGCGATGGTGCGCGCGTACACATCATAGCCGCCGCCAGCCGCGAGACCGACGATGATGCGTACGGTCTTGGCTTCGTAGAAGTTCGTTTGCGCAAGGACGCGAGAGGCGCTGCTGGCGAGGAAAGGCGCCAGCAAAGAAAAACACACGGCCATTCGCTTCATAGGACCTCCTTGTTCTGTGAAGTGGTTCAGACCTGAATGCGAACCAATGCGGACGAAGCTCTTACTTGAGGACTTCCTTTAGCTTGGCGACCAGGGAAGGCTCGAGCTTCAAGATCTCCTTGACGTTTTGCTCGAGGGTGGCGCCGTCTTCGGGGTTGATGTCGAGATTCGCCTTTTTTGCTTCAGCGAGAAACTCCGCATCCTTCATCGTGTGCATGAAAGCTTTGCGGATTATCTCCACCCGGTCCTTCGGCGTGTTGGGCGGGAAGACATAAGGTCGCACGGTGGGGCCGTGCACGCGCGCCACCGTCGCTATGAGCTTCTTGGTCTCTTCCGTTTTTGCGTAGTTGAGTGCCATCGGCAGTTTCGTATGTTCGGGGTGCGGTTTTAGGGTGGCCTGGAGGATTAGCTTCAATTCGCCGCTTTCGAGTTCTTTGCGCCAGGTCGACTTTGTCGATTCCCAGGAGTTGCTCAAACCGGCGATTTCGCCGCTGTTGAATGCCAGTCTGACGTCGGCCGTACCCTTATAGCCGGAGACCAGTTGGACGGGGAGTCCGATGGTTGCTTTTAAAATATTCGGGACATCGTCTGAACCGGAACCCGAGGCGACGCCGCCGAACTTGATGACCTGTTTTGAAGCCAGCCAGGAATCGAGGTCAGTGATGCCGGTGGACTTGTGCACACCGACGACGAAGTTATCCTGCGCGGGCACCCCGATGTATTGAAACCGGTTGGCGTCGAACTCGATGCCGGGTTTGCCGAGAATCTGTTGCAGAAAAAGCCCGCCGATAAAGTGCCCGATGGTGAGACCGTCGGGCCTGGCGATTTTGTAGATATGGTTTGCAGAGATCATGCTGCCGGCGCCCGGCATGTTTTCGACGAGCATGACCGGATTGCCGGGAATATATTTGCCCATGTGCCGGCTCAAGGTACGAGTGTAAGCGTCGTAGCCGCCACCAGCGGTGAAGCCGACAATAATTCGGATGCTTTTGCCCTCGTAAAAATTGCTTTGCGCTGCGACCGGCCCGGCCGACGCGGCGAATAGCAAGACAAAAAAGCCTGTGAGCTTGGTGGCTTGTTTCATGACATTCCTTTTGATAGACGCCTGGAATCTACGAGCAATGACAGCTTTCTGCAAGAGATAAGGCGGTCGGTTTGACAGCCTCCGGGTGTGGCTGTAAATTTCCGAAAACGCGCGGCGGCAATCTGGCGATCTATAGGTTGCTGCGGTACGGGAGCAACTATGATCAACCCACTGGGTCTATCCGCCACACATATGGAATGCCGCAACCTCCCCGAATCGATGGCGGTTATGACGGACCTGCTGGCGTTCGAAAAAATCGCGGAGCACCCGGGTGAGGCAACCCTCAAGCATCCCAACACAGAATGGCGCTTAATATTGCATGACGGCGGGCCGGAAGCGCCGGCAAAGCAAATGCACAATCATTGGGGCGTCAGAGTCAGGACGGCTGAAGAAGTAGACAGGGCATACGCGTATCTGACCGCACACAAAGCGCAATACAAACTCGGCGCCATAGGCAAGCCGACCTGGAGTCACGGCTCATACTCCTGCTACTTCGTCGAGCCCGGCACCAATGGCTGGGAGATCGAATGTTATGAGGCGGTCAACCGCAAGGATGCCACCGCACAAAGCTTTGGCAGCGTCAAAACGCCGCACTGGAGCGAGGATTATCCCGAAGCGCGCTTTCCCGGGCGCGGTTACGTGCCACAGGGATTTACCCATGGCACGTTAGTGGCTGTGGACCTGGAGGCGAGCCACGAATTCTATGTCAAAGTCTTGGACTTGGAAGTCCATCGTTTTAGCAGCATCGTCATTTATGTCAAGCATCCGAAAACCAAGACCTATATCGTCTGCGCCAAGCGCAAGGATTTTAAGCTTTACTCGCCTAATTTCCGCAACTCATTGACCATGGCGTCGAGAGACGCAGTACACCGCGCCTATCGGGAGTTTCAGAAATCGGGGAAGGAGTGGGGCGTGCGCGAGTTGTTTCCCTTACAAGAGTCTGAAACAGGCGTGTCTTTTTACTTTCGAGATCCCGGAACGAACTGTTGGGAGCTTGTCTGGGAAAGTAATTAGTAATTCTTTTCCCTCTCCGCGAGACTGTTTCGCGATATCGTTCTGAGCCGCAGGCGAAGAATTTTGGCCTTGCAGTAGGGGCACGGCATGCCGTGCGCCTCT
>DATACQ010000432.1:0-1665 GCA_036258955.1 Binatia bacterium | reverse complement strand
AATCGCGCCCATGCAAGCGCGTTATCCGAATTAGACTGCACGGCCTGTTGCAAAGTATTCCGCGCGCCTTCCAAGTCGAAGTTCGACTGCTGCGCATAGGAAAGCGCGATCAACGCCGCGGCAGATGTTGGGTCAGCAGTAACCGCTGCCTTAGCGTTTTCGAGCGCCTGCGCGTTTTCATTTTGCGCGACAGCGATCACGGATCTTAAAGCCAGCGCATCGCTATAATCCGGCCGCAGATTGATGGCCCGATCGATGTCTTTGCTGGCCTCAGCGACGCGCCCGACGGCTAGGAATAACGAGGCGCGGTAAGCGAAGAAGCGCGGCTCAGTGATCGAGTTCGGCACGCCCTGGATACTCTCGAACGCGGCTTGCAGATCGCCTCGAAGGTAAGCCTCGAGCGATTTGCGCACCATTCCTTCCCAACCCGGCCCAGCGGGAAAATCGTCTGGCCGAAAATAAAGAGTGGGCGGATAGTACAATGCCCACTGCACGGCATCGCGCGGGCGGGTGATGACCGCGCGCGCCGGGGCGTTGCCTTGCTCCGCAACGGCGGATTCACCGCTGGTGAGGGAAAGATCGCCGAACTGACTCCGGGCCACAACATTGCCCTCAAAAATCAAAATGATCGTGCGGTCGGCTTGTACCGCTACCAAGCCTTCGGTTCCTTCAACACCCGCGTTGACGAATGCCGTGAGAATCTCCAGATTGCGCGGTAGCCGGCTGAAAAAGTATAAGGTCCCTCTTATTAGCTGCAGAAGAGAGGTCCTTTCTTCTTTGATGCCGCCAAAAGTAATGGTGGTGTTTTGATCTAGACGAATGAGCGATTGATTGGCGAGATAAACATCGGCGCGGCTGTGTTGCCCCACTTGAACCCTGTCTCCGGAGCAATAAATGTCGTTCAATCTTGCCGGCTGCCACTGAGTCTGCCCGGACCTTAGGAACTCTACGTTACCTTGGACCGATTCCATCCGTGCGATCCACGGATCGCACGGCGTTGCCGCTCGGCCTTGAGAGACCCAAAGAAAGAGCGCGCTGACGCTGATCTGAATGCTCAACAGTGTCAATAGAGAATACTTCTTCACCGGCCCACCGGGTTCCGCTTATATCACACTGACAATGCAGTTTGTTGGCTATTTTTCTTCCATGGCGATGACACCCGACCAGGAACGCTCGGGCGGATGCATGGCATAATGGCTGCATAGGTTCAGAAAAAAGCGCGATAAGGAATCCTCGCCGAGAAGCTCAATACAGCGGGCAAAATTCTCTCTGGCCTCACGCCAGGCGCCAGCTCTGAAGGCGCGAAGCGCCTGGGCAAAAATGGCGCAGGCGCGCCGTTGCGTCTCATCGCATTCTTCGATGGCACATTTGAGCTCATAAGCTATCACTGGATGGGATTTCCCTTTCAGCAGAAAGCTTCCGGCTTCCCTGGTTAGAAATCCATCGAGACCGCGAATGACATCTTCAGACACCAAAATTTGCGTGCCCAAAAACTTGTTGAGACCATCCATTCTGGAAGCGGTATTGACCGTATCGCCGGTGACGCCGTACTCGTAGCGCTCCCCAGCGCCGATATTGCCGAGAAACATTTCACCGCAATGTACGGCAATGCGCACGGGAAGTTTAACGTCCGTGAACAATTGGTTGAACTGAATTACCGCTTTC
>DATACQ010000431.1:0-3845 GCA_036258955.1 Binatia bacterium | reverse complement strand
CACATTCTCTTTGACGCGGTTGAACGACTCTGAGCCGGTTTCTTTAACACGCGATATTGTCGCATCGCTCGCCTGACCAAGTAGACGGTCCTCTTGTTCTGTTCTTGGTAAAGCAGCCCCTATAGCGGCTCCCAATGCAATCCCCAACGCGCCCAAAATCAACGGCTGTTCTTCCAAAGCACTGTTGAAGCCCTCACGCGCGCGCATCGCCTGCGCCTGAGCGGCTTCTGCTGTCCTCCCCAACCGAGAGGCGACAGCTTCCTTGGAGCTCGTCAATTTCTGTCGCGTCGCTTCAGCACCGGACCTGATCCGTTCGCCTGCTTGCGCCGCAACGCCAGGCTTGTTCTCGGTCCAGTCGGTTTGGTTATAATCCTGCGCCGGCGGATCGTACTCGTAATCAACCGTACGTGCCTTCAGGGCCGTTTTCGGCCGATTACTTGCAAGAACCATCCAAACGACACCGGCTGCCGTTAAGAGCGCAGGCATGGGGTTTTCTCTGATCGCATCGCCCAAGCCACTCACGAGCTGTCCACCATGTTGCTGGACGTAACTTAAGCCTTGATCGAGAAACTCACCGGGCGAGAATTTTCGCTCCAAGGCATTCAATGTCTGATTCATTTCAGTTCGTGTCTGATCGATCTCGCGTTCCAGAGTCGCTGGATCTTTCTGAGAATCTGCTGTTGGATGTGTCGCATCACTCATGACGTTCTCCTTTGTACCATCTCTTTGTCTTTACGGAGCGCATCCGTGGTCCGCTCCGGCTTGAACGCGGCCGGGTCAAGCTTCTTCTTGCCACTTTGCAGCAAGATAAAACCTACGATCACCACTACTGCACCCACAATTAATGCTGCCAACCAAAGATCGACGACTTTCGCCAATAGAAAAACGATGGCAGCGAGCAGCACTAGTAGCCCGGCAAATAGCACCACCCCGGCGGCCACAAGGCTCAGAGCGCCGGCTTTCGCGTTGGAGGCGGCTTCAGTTACCTCGGCCTTGGCAAGGGCTATCTCTTTACGGAAGAGCGTTGACACCTCTCCCATTAGGCGGCTGAGTAAACCTGCTGTCGATTCGGGCTCGTGATTCCTTCCCGGTGCTTGCGACGACGGCATAGTTGAAGATGGGGGCTGTTTGGCCATGGCTAGACTCCTTTCTTGAGATCGTCCGCAAACGATGGATTCTCCGAAAATCCCGGACTTGGCGACCCTCTTTCTGGCATCACTGCCGGACCACGTTCAAAGACGGCCGGCTGCGTTGCAGGTTGAGTGGCCAAAGGGTACTCAGGTTCTGCGTAGTTCCTCTGGGTCCGTTCGCCGGAGGCTTTCAGAAACCGTGAGATTGCGAGGCCAATCCCCACGCTTCCAATGAAAAACACCGCGGGGTTCTTACGTGCTAGTTGTTGGGTATCTGTAAGCAGTTCGTCCAGGCTCTTGCTGCGAAGGTTCTCAGCAAAAGTCTTCATGCCGCCCGCGAGCTGGGTAGCGTAATCCGATAAAGGTCCTAGTTCCCCGCCCCGCAACTCCTGAGCAGCGCGTTCCACTGCGCCGGCGAACTTTTCTGTTTGGTTAGCGGCACGCTGTTTACCGCTGTCCAGCTTTTCTTGCGCCTGGCGTTTCGCGTCTTGCGCGACGTTCTGCGCCATGTTCTTAGCTTCGTCAACCTTGTTCGCAGCCTCCGCCTTTGCGCGGGTGGCGACGTTTCCTTCTTCTTTCATGTGACGTGGTTCCTTTCGATCAAGAATGGTGGTGTGCAGTGTCCAGGAGCAGATTCAACTGGTCACCGCAAAGCAGATGCCAGCAGAAAAAACACGTAAAACGACCAGCAGCGGGATGTTTGTCTCAGATGCGAGAAAAGATGATATCCCTTTGGATCACTCACGAGACGAGACTTGGCGGGGCGCACTGTAAACGCCGTCACCCCTTCTGACATCATCTTACTCGGTCTAACACTTTGCTATTTTGCGCTTGGGTTTTACTGAATCTACCCGGTTGTCTAATGACGTTTGACCCGTACTCGTTCAACTTGCTTACAATGACGGTTCTCATTGGAGGCGATCTTCTCATCCACTTTCGTGTTGATGAGCCAGAATCGCCAGGCTAAGCAGTCCGACAAACGCGCGAAGCTGAAATTGCAGATCTATATTATTCAGAAAAGGAGATCACAGACCTGATGAATCTCGTCGTCGCT
Source organism: Binatia bacterium (assembly GCA_036258955.1). GTDB lineage: Bacteria > Desulfobacterota > Binatia > UBA9968 > UBA9968 > DATACQ01. Next base: position 1,661 of record DATACQ010000431.1, on the reverse strand, counting down.
CTTGGTTCTTGCAATTGATCTGATCGACGCTTCAGTTCCACCCACGAAGAACGGCTTTGAAGAAATTCAATTCGATCCTGGGATCGCTGCTATCATCACTTGGTTCGTGCGGTTAGTGCGACATCGGCCTAGAGGACAGTGTGAAAGTAAACGTCGAGCCTTTGCCCGCCTCGCTTGTCACCCAAATCTTGCCCCCATGCAGTTCGACAAACTTCTTCGCCAAGGTTAATCCCAGTCCGGTCCCTTCGATCTTTTTAGCGTTGTCACTTCCCACCTGGCGAAATTCCTCGAAGATCTTTGGCTGGTCTTCCGGGGCAATGCCAATGCCGGTGTCGCTGACTGAGATTTCCACTGCCCCGTTGACCTGGTGAGCATTAATGGCGATGCGTCCGCCCTCCGGCGTGAACTTCACCGCGTTGGACAGCAGATTGAGCAGTATCTGTTTGATCTTGCGCTCGTCACCGAGGAAATCGCCAAGACGCTCGTCGACTTTTACATCCAGGGTGATGCTGTGCCGCGTGGCCCTCTCGCGCACGAAGGTGCGGGCATTGTCTATGGCCAAGGGAAGATCGAACGTAGCCAGCTCCAGCTCCATGCGGCCAGCCTCGACCTTGGATAGATCAAGTATCTCATTAATGAGAGATAAGAGATGGCGGCCGGAGCTGAGGATGTCATCGGTGTACTCGGCTTGCTTTTCATTTAGCTCGCCAAAGAGTTTTTCCTGCAAGACTTCGGAAAAACCGATGATCGCGGTGAGTGGGGTGCGCAACTCATGTGACATGTTGGCGAGGAACTCAGACTTGTGCTGGTTAGCCGCTTCGATCTGGCGGCTCTTATCCTCGATCTCACGGAACAGCCGGGCGTTTTGAATCGCTAACACCGACTGGGTTGCGAAGGTCTTTAAAAGGTCGATCACTTCGGGACGAAACTCGCCGGTGGATTTCCGCCGCACCACCAAGCCGCCGATGATGCGGTCTTCGCGCAGCAACGGCACGGCCAGACTGGCACGAAAGCCAAAGCGCTCCAGCAACTGACGCATGCGGAGTGCATACGTGCGCTCTTCGAGGATATTCGGGATTTGTATCGGTTCACGTGTCGCCGCCGCTCTGCCCACCAATCCATCTCCTAAATGCGGCGGATTGGCGCGTAATGCGTTGATCAGTTCTTCGTCCATCTCATGGGTGGCTCGCAACAGAAACTCTTCCGATGATTCGTCGTATTCGTAAATCGCCCCACCGTCTGTGCCGCTCAACTGGACCGCATGGGAAACGATTCGCGTCAGCACGGCCTCGAGATCGAGCGTCGAGCTGACCACCTGGCTGACTTCGCCGAGTGCTTTGAGTTCGCCTACCGAGCGAGTCAATTCATTGGTTCGCTGATCCAATTCTTTAAACAGCCGCACGTTCTCGATGGCAATCACCGCCTGATCGGCGAAGGTTTTGAGGAGGGCGATTTGCTTATCGCTGAACGGGCGAACTTCCGTACGCCGGATCACGACGCCACCTATTGGAACACCTTCACGTAACAAAGGAACGGCGAGGACGGAATGAATTCCCCGTCCTCGGGCGAGCGGGAACTCCGTCTCGCGTGCCTCTTGGATGTCGTGAACATGGATTGCTGATTGCCTATCTATGATCGCTCGTCCTAATAGTGAACTACGG
>DATACQ010000430.1:0-6046 GCA_036258955.1 Binatia bacterium | reverse complement strand
CCGGCGACGAGCACCTGCAATGCAGATTTGCCCTCCGCCAATGGAACCAACACGGCGAACTGCGCTGGTCCGGAATAGACCCAGGCGGACAGCAAAATGATTTCAATCAAAGTGAGCCCATGCGCTTGGGCGGCGATACCCCAGGCGAGCGACGAGGGCACGAAAGCGATCCAGATCGGAATCGCCGCTTTCATGCCTTGAAAGAAACGGGCCGAGAAGGGCATCAGCAACAAGTCAGGAGGGTTTGGTTGGGGAACGAACCGTCACGGCCTTATAGATCAGCCCGCGGCGCAATCTTGCCTTTCGCCCGTAACGCAAGCCCTCAATCGACGGAGTAGTTGCGCCTTCTTTCGCTCCCCGGCGAAATTGACACCCCGTTAGACTGTGCGAGATCCCGATAGGGACGCTGAGATGGATTATGCCGGTGAAGTACGGTCGCTTATGTGGAGCACATTGCTTTAGCATCGGGAAGGCGAGTCGAGTACAGTCGTTCTCCTTTTCGCTCCGAGAATAGTCCCGGCCCGGTGTTGCGGTCAAGGTCCACTGCTCACCCGATCGCCGATCTTATTGCACTGGTAGAGGGCGGCGCTTTCTGGTAACGTCTCGCCACGCCAAGAGATATCAAATCTGAACACCGCCTGATTAGGAGTATGCCCATGGTTATTCTCAGGGTTGCTTTAAATCATTGCCGGATTACCGCACTCACGATCCTACTTCTAACCTGTCCGGCGTCAGCCGCGGACAAACTTCTGGGCATTCACTCTGCGCGGACCATGTCGCAGTCAATGCCTTGGATCGCGGAGGAAGCCGGGCTCTTCAAGAAGTACGATTTGGATTTTCAGCTTGTTTATATCTCTTCGGCAAGCATGGTTAACGCCGCGATGCTCAGCGGCAGCGGCGACGTCGCCATTACAGGCGGCGAATCCGTAGTTCGCACGGCAACGCAAGGCGTGAACGAACTGGTTTTCATCGCCGCCGCCAAAAACAGCCTCACGCACAGCATTCTGTCCCGTCCTGAGATTAAGCGACCCGAGGAGCTTAAAGGCAAGAGGCTGGGTCTTACCCGACTCGGCAGCAATTCGCATTACTTCGTGGTTCAGGTGTTACGGCGGTTCGGCATGGAGCCGAGTGATCTGAACATCCTTCAGACCGGCGGCCAGGTTGAGAATTTATCGGCGCTCTTGAGCGGTAACGTCGATGCCGCGACGATGACGGGGCCCTCGGGTGGTGCCAAGGCTATATCTCAGGGCTTTCGCTATGCTGTCTATGGGCCCGACTTGCGCATTCCCTTTGCCGCGGTGACGTTAGTGACCCGTCGCGCCTTGCTTCGTACGCGCGCGCCGGCTATGGAAAAGTTCGTCCGCGCCATGGCAGAGGCGGTCAATCTCATGTTCACTGACAAGGAGTTGACGTACAAGGTTTTAGGCAAACAGCTACGCATCAGCGACCGCAAAGTGCTCGATTCCGCGTACGATGAAGAAATCAAAGTGATGGAGCCCCGGATGCAGTTTCGCATGGAGGCGTTGCAAGCCATCTTGGACGAGACCAGCAAGACCGACCCTCGGGCAAAGAAACTCAAGCCGCAAGACCTGGTGGATCAAAGTATTCTCGATAAGTTGGAAAAGAGCGCTTTCTTTGAAAGGCTTCGGCGGTAAGGTGCTAAGAACGTTGCCTCAAAAACCCAGAAGATACAAAGAACTAGCACCAGAACTTTTCATCACGAACTGTTCATGAGCTCACGCTCGCCTCGGGAACATGAAATTCAGACCTCCGTCATGCCGGCACGGATCGCCGGCATCCAGGTTCGTAGGATGCGTCCGGAGACGTCCATGTCAGCCTGGTTTCCAGCGCTCCTGCTGGAATGACACTGCGCATTGTGCGTCCAACGACCGAGTCCGCCAGTGGCTTACTTCAAAACATCACACGAAGGGTTCGCACAATATTCTCTTCTCCTTTGGGTTCTTCGTGACTTCGTGATGAAAGTCCGCATTCTCTTTCGGTTGCGGCTTTAGCGTTGTAGGTTCAGCGTGAAATTTTTACAGGAGGTGCAATATGTTTGAAATCGGCCGAAAGAAAATACCGCATAGTTTGGCGGAGCTGGTTGATCCCGGGCGAGCCGCACTGCTGGTCTGGGATATGGAGTACGCCATCGCGCCCAACGCCTTCAACTATCAAGACATCCTTACTAATCTAAAGGATCTTTCCGCGTTGGCGCGGCACACCGGCATTCCGATATTTTATTCTGTGCAAACAGCTTTCGATGTCGAGAAGGAAGAAGCCCCTGTTTGGATTCGCATCAGAATGAAACGAGGGAAGGTCGCTGACCCGAGCCAGCTGCTGCAGGAAAAAGATGACCCGCATGGGCGTGAGATCATCACCGAATTAAAACCGCAACCGCAGGACATTGTGTTTCAAAAACGCCGGCCGGATGGATTCGTGGGCACCGACTTTGATCTCATGTTGCGCAGCAAGGGCGTGGAAACGATCTTGATCGGCGGCGTAGCCACCGAAGGCGGCGTGGAAGGGACGGCGCGGACGGCGCGCAACCTTGGTTATAACGTGGTGATTCTCAGGGATGCCGTGGGATCGAGAAGCCGCGAGCTACACGAACTCGCGTTGAAGCTGATGGAACAAACGTTCTTTGATCTCGCGACAACGCGCGAGGTCGTCGAGTTATGGCGAAAGAAATAGACAGATTTATTTCGTAAAAATCTTCAACTTCTCGGGGGGCAAACGCACGTGCGCTTTGCTCCCCGACACCAGTTCTCGGTCAGCCTGGGTCGTCTTGCCGCGCACTTTCGTGCCGTTGATCGATAGATGGTAGATCGTGATATCGCCGAGAAAGGTCTTGGATTCGAGCTCCGCGGCAAACTCGTTGGTTACACCACTGGGGGTGCGGGAAACCGCGACATCTTCGGGGCGAATCGCAACTATAACTTCTTTGGCCCCATTATGCGGCGCGCTATCCAATATTCCGAGGCTGAGCTTTACCCGGCCGTCGCTCTGCAGAACGCCGTCGAATTCGTTCATCGAACCGAGGAATTCTCCAACTCTGCGGTCCTGCGGATGGTCATATAGCTCCTGCGGCGCGCCGATTTGTAGAATCTTACCGCCGCTCATAACGGCGATCCTATCGGCCAGCGCCATCGCTTCCACTTGATCATGGGTGACGTAGAGTACCGTGATACCCAGCTTTGTGGCGAGGTGCCTAATCTCGTCGCGCACTTCTTCGCGCAGCCGCGCATCCAAGTTGCTCAGCGGTTCATCCATTAGCAGCACTTTAGGTTCTACGGCCAACGCCCGAGCCAACGCCACGCGCTGCTGCTGGCCACCGCTTAGGAAAGGCACCGGGCGATCAGCGAGCCCAGCGAGCTGGACCAGTTCTAAGGCGCCTATGACGCGCTCCCGAACTTTGCCGCGGGGCAACTTGCGTTTGCTGTTAGCCAGCGGAAAAGCAACATTCTGGAATACGGTCATGTGCGGCCAGACGGCGTAGGACTGAAAGACCATGCCCACCGCTCGATCCTCTGCCGGAACGAATACACCTCGTTCCGCCGCGCTTACGAGCTTATCACCCAGCTCGATTTCTCCGCCTTCCGGTTTTTCGAGCCCCGCCACACAACGGAGCAACGTCGTCTTTCCCGAACCGCTCAGCCCAAGCAGAACAAAAAACTCCTTTTCCTTGACCTCTAACTGGACTGAGTCTACGGCGCGGACAACCTCGCCGCCGCTCTTGAAAATTTTCGTTAATGAACGAATACCGATCATCTTACCTGTAAGGATTCGGATCCGCGGTCGATCGGGTATTCCTCACGCCTCGCGTCGTCCGCCTTAAGTCCTCTATGCCGAAGATTCCACATGTTGTACGCGTCGCGCGTAAATCCAGAAGGTTGTGACCAACGGCGCCATCACAGCCATCATGAGAACGGCGATGGCCGCCGCATCGCCCAGGCCACCCCCGTGCCACTGTCCCCAAATATATGTCGAAAGCACCTGGCTTTTAGGAGACGCTAGAAATACCGCCATCGTCAATTCACGATAAGCTGACAAAGATGTCCAGATCCAGGCGTACACGATGCCGGGACGAATCAGCGGCACGATGATTTTCGCGAGAACGCGCATGGTTGAAACTCCTCCGACCTGCGCCGCCTCCTCCAGCTCACGGTGGAGCTGGAGCATGCTGTTGTTCAGCACCCGCGTGCCGAAGCTCACCCAACAAACCACGTACACCGCCATGATCACGTAGATGGTGCCGTACACCGGGATGATGTTAGAAATCAAAAGGGCAAAGTAGGCGATGGCGAGCGCAAACAGCAGATTGGGCACGGGGTGCGGCAGAAAAGCGACCGCGTCCAATGCCACGCGCCAGCGCAGTCGCGAGCGGGTAACGATCCACGATATGGCGGCGCAAATAATCACCAGAAGAGTCGGTACCAGCACCATCAGCAGCAGAGTGTTTAAACCTGCTTGGAGCAGCCCGCTGTCGAATGCGAGCGCGCTGTAACGCTCAAAAGAAACCGCAGCCAGCGCTTGGCGCGAGGGGATTTGCACGTAAGGCAAAAGTGACACCCAGAAGATAGCGAGCAGCGGTAAAAGAAAAGCTAGGACAAAGTAAAGCCCAAGCAGCCCCCACCCGAGCAACCACCACCGCCCTAGCTCGACGGGTCGTGTTTGGTAAGATTTTCCCGAAATGATTTGATAGCGATGGCTCTGCTTCAACGCTATGAAATAAGGAATCATCAGAATCAGCGAAAAGATTACCATCAGTGTGCCGTAGGCGCCGCTGAGCCCGTAGCGCGGCAGTCCTTCGTTGGGATTGATCATGAAGTACACTGCGGTGCTGAACGTAAAGATGTTATTAGCCATGCCGATGACTCCCGGAACATCAAAAGCGGCTATCGCCACCGTAAACATCCAGATCACCGCCGAGAAGAGCGCCGGCCAAATCAGCGGAAGTTCGACCCCAAGGAGCGTCCGCAACTTGGTAACTCCGTGCACGTTGGAGGCCTCTACTAACGCTGGGTTCATGCCGCGAAGCGCCGCGGAAATCATGACGTAGGCTAGGGGCGTCAGCGTTAATCCCTGAACGAACCCAATGCCACCCAGCGTCGCTACGTTGAGCGGCGCGCTTTTGAGATCGAACAGCTGCATCAAAAAGATGTTGATGACCCCGATCCGCGGATGGCAAAGGAAGACCCAGCCCATCGCCTTCAGAAATGTCGGAAATAGAATGCCGATGCTCAATAGACTCATCGCCACCGCCTTGTAGCGAATATCCGTCCTCTCAATGAACCACGCGAACAGAAAACCCAGGGGAATCGCGACGGCAATGGTGACGCCGGAAAAAATCAAAGTCGTCATCATGACCCGGTAATTATAGGGATCGGCGAGCAGTGATGTGTAGTTGCTTAAAGTGTAGGGCGAGGGCTGGCCCGGCACTCCGGTGCGAAAACTCATCCATACGATCGTGATGAGCAGTCCGATGATTGCGGCCGCGGCAGCACCAGCGACTCCCAAAATGAGGATCTGCGACCAGTTGATGTGGACTGAAGTTCGCCGCAGAGGCGCTGCGGTTTCGCTGATGCTCATGGGAAGTTTGGCATTAGCCAATCGCATGAGGCAATAATGAGATCCATAAAGCACATCGATTCTTCCATCCGACTATTGCCTATTGGCTATTGCCTTTTTTGACTTACTAATGGGCATTGGCTACTGCCTAATTGCCTATTTATTACTTCAGCAGGATTTTGGTCAGCTCATCCTCGAACGCCGTATCATCCTTCATGAACAACTCCGTCAACTCTCGCGGGTCTTGAAGTTTGATCTTGTTATTCCGGACGTACTTCGCCATGAGAGTGCCGTCCACGAGATATGACGAGCGCCAATCGTGTTTCTCGATGACAGCTTGCGCCTCTCTGGTGGTCATGAAAGCAACGAACAGCTTGGCGGAATTGGCATGGGCGGAGTTACGTGGCACCCCGAGTTGATAGTACGAGGAGGTGGGAGGGCTCGAGCCAGGCAATCCGACCAGCGGCGCGCCTTTGGC
>DATACQ010000429.1:0-1572 GCA_036258955.1 Binatia bacterium | reverse complement strand
CGGCGTGATTGCGGTTACCAATCGTCCGAGAAGCGGGAATCGCAACAGTCGAATGAATCCCGGCAGCTTTTGTGGATAGGCTATCGTGTCAATCAATATCAGTGAGGAAATGCGGCCCGGAGCTTCATTCAAGAACCCGAGGGACACAAGGAGAGCGATACCGCCGCCCATCGAGTGCCCGACCAGGGTCAGATCGCGCAAGTCGTGCTGTTTGATAAATTCAGCAACCAAATCGGCTTGATCGCGCAAAGAGTACGCGGAGTCAACCGGCTTGGGCGAAGCGCCATGGCCTTTCAGATCAAGCAAAACCACATGATTCTTTTTCGCGACCTGCGGCAGTATACGTTGCCAGCTGTACGAGCTCGCGCCAAACCCATGTATGCACAACAGCGGCCGCCCTTGCCCATAAGAAGCGTAGTGGAGATTTAGCGGCGCCGGCGGCGTTGACTTGCTGCTCATATCTGAGGCGCTCTGTCTCTCACGAGATGCAAAAAAGCATAATAGGACTGGGCCCGGCCAAACCACGAGCCAACCTCGCAGCCGGAAAAGCACATCTGAAGTCTGCCTTTACCTGAACTGGATGATGCCTGAACGACCGCTGTTAAACAACTTGCCGCGCGCCCGCTGCGCTCCCTTGCGGCAAACCTCGCGGCTGTGATATCCGCATCTTGGGACTTGGGCCAAGACGATCGCCGACGTGCGAATAGATGTAGGCACGGCGACGGCGGCTAAGGTGCTGTTGCCTCTCGCCTCATTGCCGTTTGTATTAGTAAGTTTGCGCCACTCGATGAACAGGTGACGATATGGAAATGAGAAACGCGACCCAAATGATGTTTCTGATGACCGGCGTCCTACTGGCGTATCTGGTTCTTCCTCCTTTTTTCTTCATCGTGCACACCAGTCTCGTGGTGGACCGGGGCCTGCAATCCGGCAGTTACACCATCCAGCACTTCGCCAATATCATCGAGTCTCTCGGCGACGTTCGCCAGTTGTTGGCGAACTCCATGATTTTTTCCATCGGCAGCGCGGGTGTGGCGCTGATCTATGGAACGACCCTGGCATGGCTCGCCGAGCGCTCCAATGCGCCGTTTCGCACCTTGGCTTACGTCTCGGCATACATTTCGTTTGCGATCCCCGGGATCATCAAGGTCGTCGGCTGGATCATGCTGTTGGGTCCCAAGGCGGGCATGTTGAATGCCTTTGCCATGCCACTCACAGGCGGGCAACCCCTGTTCAATATATTCTCTATGCAAGGCATGATCCTGGTGGAGAGCTTTCTGTGGATTCCAATCGTATTCTTATTGATGTCTACGCCGTTCCGTTCCATGGACCCCGCGCTGGAGGAAGCCGCCACCACGGCCGGCAGCACCGGCTGGCAGGTTTTTCGCCGGGTGACTTTCCCTCTCGCCCTGCCGAGTGTCTTGGCGGTTTTGATCTTGACTTTCATTCGCTCCCTCGAGGCCTTTGAAATCCCCGCGCTGATCGGCATTCCCGCCGGTGTTGAAGTGCTCACGACCAAGATTTACCTGCAAATTAGAGGCGGGCTCCTGCCGAAGTACGGCGAAGCCAGCG
>DATACQ010000428.1:0-4094 GCA_036258955.1 Binatia bacterium | reverse complement strand
GCATTTCTTCTCTGAGTTGCCTTACTCTATGTGGTCGCCGTTCGCCTCAAGGTACTGCACTATTGGCCGCGACCGAAGAGGCTTGCTCTCGGACGCGGCACGCACAGTGCGGGCCATTTTCATCATCGGTGGGCGAGCGTAAGCTTATGAACGCTTCGTGGTGGAGCTTGCGTGCTAGTGGAGCGATGAGAAAGACAAGGGGACGGTCGCCACCGTCCCCTCTTCAGATTACTAATTTCAGTTCGGAACTAAGCTGGTTTGAATATTTCTGCCGTAAAACATCCGGCTCTTAATATACCACTGAACCGCGTTCGATTTGCTGCCTGCGCTGTTCGTATTCGCGGCGATTTATCTTACCGCTTCGCAGATCGTCGTCGAGACGATCCATTTGACGATTGGCCCGCACTTCGTAGCCGGCTCCGGTTCCCAGAGCTCCCGTCGCTGCACCACCCCAGAACGCGGGTGAACAACCGCCCAGTAACATCAATGAAGCGCCCAGAACTGATAGCGTCAAGGTCCGCATGTTTTATCTCCTTTCTCGAGTAGTCGCCTCAAGAAAAACGCAAAACGAATGCCATTCGGCCGCATCTAAACAGAGCGCTTTATTATAGTCAGAACCGTACAGAGCCGCGCGCGCGACATCGGCTAGTCCTAAAATCAAGAAGCGTTTACTACCGAGTTGCGCTTGCGGGACGCTCCTGAGGTAGGCGCGAGCTCAATTAATGGTATCGAGCGAGCGGAGGGGTGTATTCGAATGAAGCCTTACGACGACTCTCGCAGCGCTCACTCACAAGCGCACGCGCAGATCCTGATTTTCTGCGTTGGCGCTTCGCCTGATTTTTCGCCCCTGGTATAGGGATTGCTCGCGTTTGTGTTAGCATGAAACTAGTCATGATAAGGATAGCGATCCAGCGTCAGTCCGATATTGCTGAGCGCTGAGGTCCGACAACTATCCCGCAGGACAGAGAGCAACTTAAAAAACTAAACACTCTAAAAAAACAGCTTTCGGTCAGTGATCCGCAGCCACCGGATGCATTCGATTTCCCCTGAACCAGAAGAGCTGAACTTGAGCTAGCCATCAATCCTTATGCGCATTCCCATCGCCACATATCGTATTCAGTTCACGCCGGAGTTTGGTTTCGCCGCCGCAAAAGCTATCATCCCCTATCTGCATAAACTCGGCATTACTGACATCTATGCCTCGCCGATCTCCCAGGCGAGAAGCGGGAGCTTGCACGGCTACGACGTCGTCGATCCAAATCGCATAAATCCGGAGCTTGGCACCCCGCAGGAATTCGAGGCGTTGATCGAGGAAGTGAAGCGCCATGGCATGGGATGGTTGCAGGATATAGTACCGAATCACATGGCCTACGACGGCCAGAACAAGATGCTTATGGACGTTCTTGAAAACGGCCAAAGCTCCCCATACTCGGATTATTTCGACATCGAATGGAATTACCCGCTCGAGACGATGAGAGACAAAGTTCTGGCGCCGTTTTTGGGCGGATTTTACGGCGAATGCCTGGAGAGCGGCGATATCAAGTTGGGATACGACGAGAACGGGCTGCACGTTCACTATCATTCTCTAACACTGCCCGCGCACATTCAGTCTTACGGCACCGTTTTCGCTGACGGCGTCGGCGCGCTCGGCCGCCGGCTCGGCCGCCGTCATCCCGATTTCATCAAGCTCTTGGGAGTGCTCTACTCCTTAAAAAATCTGCCCGCGACGGAAGAGGCCCGAGAGCGAGCTGATCAGATCGCCTTTGTGAAAAGCATGCTCTGGGAGCTCTATACTACTAGCGCGGACATCAAAGATTTCCTCGATAGCAATATCTCAAGATTTAACGGCACGAATGGCGATCCGGCGAGCTTCGAACCGCTCGACCGGCTATTATCGGAGCAACTTTATCGCTTGTCATTTTGGAAGGTGGCCGCGGAGGAGCTCAACTATAGGCGTTTTTTCAATATCAACGAGCTGATCTCGATGCGGGTCGAAGAAGAAAAGGTGTTTCGCCACACTCACCAGATGATTTTCCGGCTCGTCCGTGAAGGAAAGATCACCGGGCTGAGAATTGACCATATCGACGGCCTGTACGATCCGCTGAACTATCTGAGTCGCCTTAAACAGGAGCTGCCGGATATTTACCTGACCGTGGAGAAAATCCTCGCATTCGACGAGGAGGTGCCGACGGATTGGCCGCTGGAAGGCACCACCGGCTACGAGTTCTTGAATTATGCTACGGGTGTTTTCTGCGCGCGCAAGAACAAGAGCAGGTTAACGGAGATATACACGCGATTTTCCGGTATCGAGGGTTCGTGCCACCAGATGGCGTTCGGCAAAAAACGGCTGATTATCGGCAAGTATATGGCCGGAGACATCGATGGACTCGCTCGGCTGCTGAAGCGGATCTCCAGCCGCGACCGCCACGCGGCGGATTTCACTCTGTACGGTTTGCGCAGAGCCTTGGTGGAAGTGCTGACTTTTTTTCCTGTGTACCGCAGCTACGTGAGTCAAGAAAGCTTCAAGGAATCCGATCGTCACTACCTCACTGAAGCGATCCGCAAAGCGAAAGAGGCCAATCCCGGGCTGCTTTTGGAGCTTAAGTTCATCGAACGGTTCCTACTTCTCCAGTTTACCGCGCAAAGCGACGAAGAGAAGCGCGATTGGATTCATTTTGTGATGCGCTTCCAGCAGCTCACCGGACCGCTGATGGCGAAAGGTTTCGAAGACACTACTCTGTATGTTTACAGCCGCTTGTTGTCGCTCAACGAAGTCGGCGGCGATCCGGACCGCTTCGGCGCTACGGTGCAAGAGTTTCACCGCTTCAATAGCCGGCGCCGCGAGCACTGGCCCAATGCGATGAACGCTTCTTCTACTCACGACACCAAGCGCGGTGAGGATGCCCGCGCACGCATTAACGTGCTTTCGGAAATTCCGGAGGAATGGGAGCAGCTTCTGAAAAACTGGAGCCGATTGAACCGCGCGAAAAAAACGGTCGTTCGAGGGGAGGAAACGCCCGACCGAAACGATGAGTACTTTCTTTACCAGACTTTACTCGGCGCGTTCCCGTTGGACAGAGAAGATCAGGCGAACTTTTTGGAGCGCCTCAAGGCGTACATTATCAAATCGGTTCGCGAGGCGAAGGTCCATACGGAATGGCTGAAGCCGGATCTCGCTTACGAAGAGGCGTTTCTGCGTTTTATCGATGAAATCCTCGATCCGGCCGGCTCGAATCCTTTTCCGGGAGAACTGTCAGCCGGCGCCGAACGGATCGCTTTCTACGGCATGGTGAACTCTCTGGCAGGAACTGTGCTCAAGATCACCGCGCCCGGCGTCCCTGACTTCTATCAGGGCACCGAACTATGGGATTTTAGTTTTGTCGATCCTGATAACCGCCGTCCAGTGGATTACGATTCGCGCAGCAAGATTCTCGAGGATCTCGAAGCGCGCGAGACAAAGAATTCCGTGGCGCTCGCGCAGGAACTCCTTTCGACCTGGAGAGACGGCCGGGTGAAGCTTTATCTCACCTACAAGATGCTTAACTTCAGGCGCCATCATGAAGATCTATTTTCGCAGGGCGGATACGTTCCCCTGGAGGCGTCGGGCGAAGTGCACGAGCACGTTTGCGCTTTTGCCCGACAGCAAGGCTCGGAGTGGGCGCTTGTGGTGGTGCCGCGGCTCACGGCGGCATTCGATGCCGCCGGTACCACGTCGTTTTTAGCGCAAGCATTGGGATCATCGATGATCTCGCTCCCCAGTGGCGCTCCGGACGAGTGGAGCAACGTAGTTACCAGCGAGAAAGTTTTGGCGAGCTCCGGTGGCCAGAGCAGGTGTTTGGCACTGGGTACGCTCTTCGCTCATTTCCCGGTCGCCTTATTGGCCGGTCAAAGCGCGCCCGCCTCAAGCTCGCGAGCTGAGCCGGAGATCGCCGAAGAGGTTCAGAGTGGTCTCCTCTAATGATATGCGCGACGGCCGCAAACGAGTGGTGATCGAGGCCGTGACCCCCGAGATCGACCATGGCCGTTTCCCGGCGAAGCGCACGGTCGGCGACAAAGTTGTGGTCGAAGCCGATGTTTTTGCCGACGGTCACGAC
>DATACQ010000427.1:0-4875 GCA_036258955.1 Binatia bacterium | reverse complement strand
TTTTTCGTCTTGCGGGAACGCCAAACTTCAGAAAGACCAGCCTCGCGCGCCGCATTTGTGACGGTTTCTCGCGTTATTCTCTGGCTCTGGGAAGCTTCTGCAATTTGCACCGCGCGCCCGCAAAGCTCATTAACCTGTCGGGGCGTTCCGCTCGTGTATTCGAAGATTAGACGGAGCGCGTCTCCATCGATCGCATCGGCCGGGAACTGCCACCCGCGAAGTTGATCCTCAATGTACGGGCCGAGATCCTTTTCACTCAAGGGCTGAACTTCGCAGATCAGGCCTAACTGGGGATTTAACGGACGCAGCCATGGATGCAAAAGTTTTTCTCGCACCGGTGGCCGGCCGACGAGTACCACCTGGAGTATGTTCTTATCACTGTTCTCTGAATCAACAGGAAAAAAACTCTCCATCAAATATTCAAGCGTTAGTTCGTCCAGCTGCTGCGCGTTGTCAATGATCAAACAAACGATATGCCCCCGATCGCGCTCGGCCCGCAGAATCGCTTTGCAACGATCAGCCATCGACAAGCTGTCCGGGATGTCGCCCTCAACCGACAGGTGGCGCAAGATTGATCTCAGCAAATCGGTGAAATCCACTGCAGGATCGGATTCGAGGATGCAGGTGACGCTGGGGTCCAGCTCCTCGAGGAGCCTGTGAATGAGGGTGGTTTTACCTGTGCCGCTATCCCCGCTCAATACGATGAGGCCCTTTCTAGCCTCGATGCCGTAACGCAACGTAGCGATGACTTCCCTGTAACGAAGATTGTTGTGAAAGACAGCAGGAGGGGAAATTCCGCCGCAAGGCGCGATAGATTCGAGATTGCTCTCAGTCATCAAGATATTGCCCCTTTGACCGTAAAATATTTTGACGATCTAACCGGAGAAAAATTACTCCGTCCAAAAAGCACTGCGTCATTTCTCGGATGGGTGTCAGTGGAAGTAAAGCAGGAGCGGCAATAGAAATAAAGACCCCGCAATTTCAGAATCATGTGTTATTTCAACGTGAGATGAAATTCAACATGACGGTCACTCGGCGACGGTCTGCCTGTATCGCGGTGAAAACGAACCCACCCGTGTGTTGTCTCACAGTTGGGATAATCCGGTCAAGTGTAAAGTGCTCGAACAGAATCGCCGCGGGCAACGAGCGGAATTCCTTCAACTAGGACGAAGCCCGCCGGACTCTCGCTGCGGTGGCATGGGCCGTGCATTAAAACCCGGCAGGTTGTTAGTAGCTTTAGAAAAGAGGAGATTGACAATGAAGAAATACCTCGCAGTGTTGATGTTGCTTGGGTTGGCTCCATTTCAAGGTGGTTGCGCATTTCTGGGCGGGGCGGCAACAGGAGCATTAGCCACTGGGGCCGGCTACGAGATCCAGTCCAAACGGCAAATGGACCGGTTAGATGAAGATTTGCGAAGGGAAAGAATCTCCCGCCGGGAATATGAGCAGCGCAAGCAACAAATCGAAAGCGGATCGATCATCTATTAATCGATCATCTTAGTGGATGTGTGGATGTATTGTCTGTGTCGCTGATCCCGGCTCATTCGCAAGGGCGAATGAGCCGGGAGCTTCCTTGTTCTATGAGGTCGTTTACCCAACCGGCAACAATGCTGGTTTTGGTGCTAGCATGGGTTCATCTATCAGGGTGCGAAAGGGTTGCGCTGGTCGGCCGCGAGTCGGTCAAAGTGGAGCCGGCCGAAATAGTAGTTGAGGTGGAGCGGGTAGACAGCCGTTCGAAACGAATTTATCTCAGGCCCAATAGCGAGGGTATCAGTGTAGTTTCTTACGACGACGGCACGCGTGTAATCCACCGCGGCCGTGAGCTTTCGGCTGAAGATCTGCAAGCCGGAGATGTTGTGGCTATGGCTCTCAAAGAAAACTCAGCAGAGCGTCATTACAGCGACTTTCTTACTATTCGGGAGAGGCGCGAGAATCGGGACACGACCCGATGAAACCGATGATTGTCCTTGGTGTATCACTAATTCTGCTGGGCATCGTGATTCTTTCCTACCACTGGGTGAACTACACTGCGGCATCCGGCATCTTTGAATCCGCTCACAGGTTTGTCCCGTGAAGACGATACCAGCGGTTTTTGTCAGTGTTGCCGTGGGCGTTTTTCTGCATGGTTGCGCGTTGATGCACGAAACGCCGAATCCACTAGGAACGCCTGCGTCCGTTACCAATGTAGTCCGGCCAAGCCCTCCCAAAATAGATCGCCCGCCAAAGATGGAAGTTGGCCATGCTTCATGGTACGGCCCCAAATTTCACGGCAAGAAAACCGCGAGCGGGGTAATATTCGATCAGCAGGAATTCACCGCCGCTCACCGAAATCTGCCACTCGGAAGCAGGGTACGTGTGACGAATCTCGAGAATGCAAAATTCGTTGAAGTGGAGATCAACGACCGCGGGCCGTTTGTTCCGGGTCGGATCATCGATCTTTCGCGAGCCGCGGCAAAAGAATTGGGTATGCTTGAAGACGGTGTCACGCCCGTGCGCGTCGAGGTTCTCTCGCTTCCTGAGGACGCCAAGCTCTAAATCGTCGCTGCGCTCCCGCTCAAATCCTTCAAGCCGCTCAAGAGTAACGAGTTTGCACGGTGCGCGAGACCGCTTTGCGCCTATCGCTCAGCGCTTTGCCACCTACAGTTTCATTTTGCGCAGTCGCAGCGCATTGATAATGACCGACACAGAGCTAAACGTCATGGCTGCGCTGGCAAAAATCGGGCTCAAAAGCACACCAACGAACGGGTAGAGAGCCCCCGCCGCTATCGGAACGCCCATCACATTGTAGATGAAGGCGAAGAAAAGATTCTGCCGGATGTTGCGCATAGTCGCCCGGCTAAGCCGGCGGGCTCTTGCGATGCCGCGCAGATCGCCTTTGACCAACGTAATGTGCGCACTCTCGATTGCCACGTCAGTGCCCGTCCCCATCGCGATTCCCACTTGAGATTGCGCCAGCGCCGGAGCATCGTTGATGCCGTCGCCCGCCATCGCGACGATCCGGCCTTGGTGCTGCAGCCGCTTGACGATTCGCGCTTTTTGCTCGGGCAGAACTTCCGCTTCTACTTGATCGATGCCCAGGCGGCGCGCCACCGCAGCAGCCGTGGTCCGGCTGTCTCCTGTCAGCATGATGATCGTGATCCCTTCTCGGTGTAATATTTCAATCGCTTCGCCGGTCGTCTGCTTGATCGGGTCGGCAACTGCCACAAGGCCAACCGCACGATCGTCAATGGCGACGAACATGACCGTGTGGCCATTGCTGCGCAACTCTTCGGCGCGTGCGCGGAGAGGTTCGGAATCGATCGACAGTGCCTCCATAAGTTTAATATTGCCCAGAGCTACGGAATGTCCGTCAACTCTTCCGACTACTCCTCTTCCCGTCAACGAGCGGAAGTCCTGCGTATTCGCAAGTTTCACTCCTTGCTCTGTGGCCGCTCGCACGATAGCTGCGGCCAGCGGATGCTCACTTGCGCGCTCGAGGCTCGCGGCCAAGCGCAAGACCTGATTGCGATCCGCCGGTTCAATGGTGACAACTTCGGAAAGACGCGGTTTTCCCTCGGTCAAGGTGCCAGTCTTATCGACAATCAACGCGTTCACTTTCTCCAAAATCTCCAACGCCTCCGCATTCTTGATGAGTACCCCCTCTGTTGCGCCGCGTCCAACACCCACCATGATCGACATCGGTGTTGCCAGACCGAGGGCGCATGGGCAAGCGATGATGAGCACGGCGACGGCATTAAGAATGGCGTACGCCATCCGCGGCTCAGGGCCAAATAGAGCCCACACTATGAACGTTATCACCGCAACCAGAAGCACGGCGACAACGAAATAGGCCGAGACTATATCAACGAGTCGCTGGATTGGCGCGCGGGTGCGCTGCGCCTCACTGACCATACGCACGATTTGCGCGAGCAGAGTTTGACTGCCCACCCGCTGCGCCTCGACGACCACGCTGCCGGTTCCGTTTACCGTACCGCCGGTTACCTTGCTCCCTTGTGATTTTTCAACCGGAATCGACTCGCCGGTCACCATCGACTCATCGATCGACGTTGCGCCTTCGACAACTACGCCATCGACCGGAACCTTCTCGCCCGGGCGAACGCGCAAACGATTGCCTGGCTGCACTTGCTCCAGCGGGACGTCCTCTTCTCTGCCGTCGGCGCGAATCAACCGGGCGGTCTTCGGCGCCAAGCGGAGAAGAGCTTTGATCGCGCTGCTGGTTTGACTGCGGGCGCGCAGCTCTAGCACCTGGCCCAATAGAACCAGCGTCGTGATAACTGCAGCGGCTTCGAAGTAAACCGCGACCGTGCCGCTGTGGCCGTAAAACGATGGCGGAAAAATGCCGGGGAGAAGAGTTGCAACCACGCTATAGAAGTAGGCCGCGCCGACTCCGATAGCGATAAGAGTGAACATGTTCAGGCTGCGATTGACAATCGATTGCCAGCCGCGCTGGAAAAACGGCCAGCCGCCCCAAAGGACAACGGGTGTTGCTAGCACGAACTGAATCCCGTTAAGGAGCTGAGGCGAGAAGCCGTGCTGAAGCGGCTGGCCGGGAATCATGTCGGACATAGCAAGTAGAAACAGCGGTAGCGAAAGGGCAACGCTAAACCAAAACCGCCGTTTCATATCGATTAACTCGGGATTGGCCTCTTCTTCCAGGGACACGGTTCGAGGCTCCAGCGCCATGCCACAGATCGGGCAAGAGCCAGGCTCATCGCGAACGATCTCCGGGTGCATGGGGCATACGTACTCGGTCTTGACGGTAGGAGCGGCAACAAATGTGGGCTCCAGAGCCATGCCGCACTTTGGGCAATGGCCGGGCTTGGACTCGCGAACCTCCGGGTCCATCGGGCAGACGTATGAGGCGGCGTCCGAATT
>DATACQ010000426.1:0-3377 GCA_036258955.1 Binatia bacterium | reverse complement strand
GGAAGATGTATGATTGAGGAGAAAAGTTTCTCCGTGGCAGATTTTAAGAGGAGTTGAACTGATGATGGTTTCGAAAACAACTCAAATATCTCGGGTGTTCTTGTTCTGCGTATTGGCGGCAGCGCTGTCTCCGATCGCGGGAGCGATTGTCTTGGCGCAGTCGCCGTTCGCTAACAGTTACGAAGAGGTGCTCGAAAGAGCCAAGCGCGAAGGCGAGTTGCGGTTGTGGTGGGAAGTGCCGGGCGAACGGGGGATTGGCGCGCAATTCGAAGCGGCGTTCAAGAAGCGCTTCGGGTTTGTGCCGCGCGTTCATCTCACGCCTGTGACCAACCCGGATTCACTGGTGAGATTTTTGACCGAAGCAAGGCTTGGCCGGATCGATGCCGACTTGTTGTACGCCGGAGCCGCCGATATCGCCGGCCGTCCGGAACGGCTCAAGCTGTTCGAAGACATTGACGCGCCGCTGACGAAGATATTCAGCCCGAAGTTCCCCGGAGTGAACGGAGTGCTGCGCAACGTGGAAAGTTGGAAACGGCCGTTTTCCGTGGATGTCACTACCTTGGCTTCCGGCATGATCTACAACACAAAGAAGACCAATGCCAACGAACTGCCCAAAACGTACGAAGAGTTTGCCCAGGGCAAGGGGTTCGCCGAGCCCAAATGGAAAGGAAACTTCGCGATCAATACTATCGGACCCGCGAGCCCGCTGACGGATATGGGCGTGCAGGGGCATTGGGATCTGGAGAAGCAGAAGAAAGTGCTGACCATGTTGCTTGCCAACAAACCGCTGATCAAACGGAGCAGCGGCGACGTGCGAATGGCGGTGGCATTAGGCGAGGTCGCCGCCGCTACCGGAAACATCGGCGGTACCGAAGGCTTGCGCAAAGAAGGATATCCAATTCAGTACAAGCTCTTCGAAGACGTGCTGACCGTCGGCTCTATCGGTATGACGATTCCGAAGGGCGCCAAGAGCCCGAATATGGCGCTCCTCTACCTTGCGTTCATCCTCGAGGATGGTTTGCCGATCGTCGAGCGAATCAGCGGCGAAGGCACCTTCGTGGATCCGCGCTCACAGCTCGCCAAAGCTTTCAAGGCGGTGCCAAAAGCAAAGGTTCTCGAATGGACGCCCGAGGAGATCCTCGCCGGGCAGCGGGACAAAATAAGAAAGGCGCTGCAGGCGTTGATGCCTTGACCTCAATGCTCAGGGTAGACGGACTTACGCGCACCTTTGTCACCGGTGGCGGCCAGGTGACGGCCGTGCGTGAGGTTAGTTTTGACGTGAACAGGGGCGAGTTTTTTTCGCTGCTGGGTCCCTCCGGCTGCGGTAAGACGACGACACTCAGGTGCATCGCAGGACTCGAGACGGCGGATTCGGGAGAGATCTGGATCGACGACAAACCCGTGTTCTCGAGCAAGAAAGGGATCGTGGTTCCGGTTCACGAGCGCGAGATTGGAATGGTCTTTCAATCCTATGCCGTCTGGCCCCATATGAACGTCGCACAGAATGTCGGCTATCCGCTGGTGCACGGGCGCCACCGGCTGCCCGACAGTGAAGTGAAAAAGCGGGTCAAGGAGGTTCTTCGCCTGGTTCAGCTCGAGGATCTCGCAAACCGGCCGTCTTCGCTCCTGAGCGGGGGACAGCAGCAACGAGTTGCCGTGGCACGAGCGCTCGTCGCGCAGCCACAGCTTCTATTGATGGATGAGCCGCTGAGTAATCTCGACGCGAAGCTCCGGATCGAAATGCGCCACGAACTGCGGGAGCTCTTCGACCGCTTGAAGCTTACGGTTCTTTACGTGACACACGATCAAGAGGAGGCGCTGGTGCTCTCGCACCGCGTTGCGGTGATGCAGGATGGTCGCGTGGTGCAGCTTGGCGCGCCCATGGAGATCTACAAAGAACCGGCGAATTTGTTCGTCGCAGGCTTCGTCGGCACAACCAATCTCCTGCAGGGCCGTGTCCTTTCTCTCAGCGCGGCCGGTGAGCTTGGGACAGTCAAGACGGCCGCAGGAGAGCTCCGCTGTCGGTTGCCGGAGCAAGTCGTTCCGGGGCAAGAGGTCGCATTGATGTTTCGGCCCGAGGCGGTCACGATCCAAACTTCGCGCTGCGAGGAAAAAAGCAATGTGTTCCGCGGGAAAGTCGGCGGGGTTGTGTTTACTGGTAACCGCATAGAATACGACATCGATGTCGGAGAAGGCCGCATCCGCGCCGATACCAATCCTTACCTCACCGCTTTGGAAAAAGAACAAACCGTCTGGATCGAGATGCCAGAGGATCGGATCAGGGTGATGACGGCGTGAACGAGCTGGGACGCGGGTGGCGTGCTTGCCACAATATGAGAACCCGAGCAGGAGAAACGTTGTTGGGCCGCCTTAATCATACTGCGAAGTCGGATGAGGGAGCCTCTCGGGTCGCGGCCAGAATTGGGTCATGGGTCTAGAGTCCTGGTCTCGGGTTTTCAAATGAACCCGAGACTCTAAACGCGAGACCTGAGACTCATTTCCGTGTCCGCCCTCTAGGACGCTGACTCATCGGACCAACACTCGGCCAGGTATTTCCGGGCAATGAATAATGCGGGTTAGTTACCTGATCAGATGTGATAAGACTGCGGCAGCTTCGCGCCGGCAGAGGATGGAGGGAAGATGAAATTTACCGAACTTACGATGCCATTGAACCACGACTGGATGCCCGATCAGGGCCTTCCTACAGCAATCAAATTTTTTCTCGGCCCTAAAGATCATCAGGAAAAAGGCATGGTGGTCGGCAGTGATTCGGGAACATGCCTGGCATTGCCTTCGCTGTTCGTCGATTTTCGCAAGGGCCCGCGGCTTGATCAGATACCTCCTGAGAAGCTGTTCTTGCGTCCGTCTGCCGTCGCCAGGATCAACAAGAGCGAGGGGGAGCAAATCACGAAGCCGGATGTAGAGAGGGCATTGGATACCGCCCGACCGGCTAGGGGAGAAGGTTTGCTGATTACGACTGGCTGGGGCGACCGACCTTATTACCGGTCAGAAGGGGAGGCGTATGTGCTAGGGAGCCCGCATTTTTCTCTGGAGGCGGCAGAGCACCTCGCCCGTGCTATGAAGGAGAACGAAAACGATTTGCTCATGGCGGACACCGCTGTCCTCGGACTGCCGGCAAGCCACATCATTCCGGAATGGTTCTCGATGCTGCCAACGCCTGCCGCGGAATCGGCGGAAGCGCGCATGTATCTGCATCTGTATAACGGAGAGAAAGCGAAAAAAGATTTTGCGGTGGAGATGGCTTTTGCGCGCCAGGGTATCATGACCGTGCGCAAGCTGATCGGCTGCGCGCAGATTAAAAAAGAGCAAGTCAAGATGATTGTGGCCCCTCTAAAAGTAGTGCGCGGCGTGGCGTC
>DATACQ010000425.1:0-2114 GCA_036258955.1 Binatia bacterium | reverse complement strand
TAACGGCCGGCGCCGGCGATCGTGCCGGAAATCAGAGTCACGTTAGGATGGCAAAAGACGCGGGATCGAACGGCGCGAGGCGGAACGAGCGCGGTTAACATCACGGAGAATCGGCAGTGGAGCTCCCTACGGCGGAAAGACACGGCTGTTATCCTTGGCGGCATGATCTTTTTCCGTGCCACCCGTGACGGCGAACTCTTTATGCGGAGCCGCCAGGAGGAGCCGACCGGCCGGCGGTAGGCAATTGTTTTTGCAGTTCGCGCCGCGTCAAAATTCGCGTTCTCTCGATTGGATGATCGATAAGCTGCCGAAGAAAACGGCTGGTATTTGCCGATCGCTCGACAAGAACTATGATCTCCATAGACTCGTTGAGGTCACGTAAATTGAAGATCGTTTCAGCGACATTGATAAAAGAGCCTCTCGTCACGAGCACGGTCGTATCGAAAACTTCGTGACGCGCATGGTCGAACGCCTCCTCACTACCGTTCACCTTGACGACTTGGCAGCCGGCGGCTCGTAATCGTCTTTCCAGACTTTGTTTGATGTCGCAGCCTATCAACATGACCTTGCCGCCTCTGCCCTTAGCTTCGAGGTCCGACGACATTTTTACAGCCCCAATCAGCGCCGGATCGTGCCGTCTCTAGCTGATGGCGCTTGAACCTGGCAATCAGCTCTCATTGGCTCAGCTCAGATCGCGAAACTCCGCGCACAACGTGCATATTCCGAACGCGGTTGCCCGCTCATGTAGAGCCTGCCACGTTGCCTGAAGCAATAGCCGATCCAGGTCGCAACGAAGCGAATTCACTAGACTTGTTTGCACCGGTACTGCAGGGCCCTGGGTGAGCCGCTAGAATTTGGGCTAAAAGTTCACACGAAGCGATTGGAGTCGGAGACGGATGGTACGAATTTTCACACGCCGGCTGCGGCGTCGGCAAAAGAGCGAGCAAACAGCACGACGGATCGTTCTACACTGAAACGCATGTGCAGAATATGCTCGCTCACGGCGCCTGCTGTCTCTTAATTTTGTTATAAAGGGCGCGACGACTTATTCCAAGTATGCTGGCGGCCATTTTCTTATTTCCACCGACATGGGCGAGAGTCATTCGTATGAATTCGCTTTCAACACAATCGAGGGTCTCGCCCAAACGGAACGAGCAGGTGGCCACGCCGCGATTTTCGCTGCCGCCCGCCGCGTCGCGGATGCGCTGGGGAAAAAACTCAGGCGTCAGCTCCCTCTGATCGACCATTAGAACCGCAGTCTGCACAACATTTTTCAGCTCCCTAATGTTCCCGGGCCAGGCGTAACGCCTAAGCATCCTGTAGGTCTCGGGCGAGACGCGTTCCACTTCCTTTTGGTATATCGCGCCGAACCGGGACACAAAATGGTTCGTCAGCGCCGTAATCGCGGAGACACGTTCCCGTAAAGGTGGTACTCGGATTTGAAAGACGTTCATACGGTAGTAGAGATCATCGCGGAAGCGCTTCTCGCTGACCCGTTTCTCTAGATCCTCGTTTGTCGCCGCGATGACGCGCACATCAGCGCCTATGCTTTTGACCCCACCCACTCTGCGAAAAGTTTTCTCTTCCAGAACTCGGAGTAGGCTTACCTGAGTCTTTTCATCCATCGTGGCGACTTCGTCCAGAAATACCGTGCCGCCGTCTGCCTGCTCGAAAATGCCCTGACGGGTCTCTTGTGCACCGGTATAGGCGCCTCGCTCGTGACCGAAAATCTCGCTGGCGATCAATTCGCGCGGGATAGCTCCCATATTGACCGCAATATACGGCTTCTGTTTGCGGCTGCTCCGCCTGTGAATGGCGGCCGCAACGAGATCCTTACCCGTTCCGGTTTCACCGGTGATCAAAACCGGAATATCCACGGCAGCCGCTTCCAAAATGCGTCTTATTACGGCGCGCATGGGCAGGCTGACGGCAATGATGCCTTCGAAATCGATCGGTACCCCTACATCGGCAAATTCTGCTCTGGTCTGCTCGGCGCGGAATTTGACGGGAAGATTGTCCTCGATGAGCGATAACAGGTCTTCGGGGCTGGCCGGGGAAGTCGTTGCTTGAATGTTGCCAAGGGACACGGAAGAGGCCTCCAACGCTTCGACATC
>DATACQ010000424.1:0-3099 GCA_036258955.1 Binatia bacterium | reverse complement strand
CTCAAGTCGGCTGGCTGAATATCGAAGTCGTCCGGGCGCCGAGCGGTAAACCGGATATCGTGCTGTATCAAAAGACCGCTCGCTGCGCCGCAGAATTGGGAATTCGCCGCTGGGCCTTGTCGATGACCCATACTGCCGAGCATGGCATGGCCTATGTGATCGCGCTCGATGAGTAGCTCTGGGCGGTTCAAAGTTCAAAGCCTGCCCTGAGCTTGACGAACGGGTTCAAGGGTTCAAAGTAAAGGCTGGGGTCTTCACGGCGGTCATCTAACGTCGACGGCGCGAAAAGCAGCCTGCGCGGGAGGGCGTATCAACTATTTGGCCGGGGATTTTTCTCGGGCAACAAAAAAAGTATCGCGACCGCCCATATACCGAAAATAGAGCCGGCAGCGGTCCAGAGATTTTTCGGCCGGCCACTGTGGCCGGCGATCACGCGGCAAAGGATCGCATCGAGAGAATGCACCAGAACTGTCGTGCGAATCAAACTCGTCGGGTCGATATCTGGTCTGATAAACACGAGGCCGGTGAGATAACCTAGGATATGATAAACATCCACTGCTGCGCTTGACGCTTCCTTCAGCCAGCTAATATACTCGGCTTCCGCAAAAATGGTAACGATTGATGGTCGTAAAGACAATTGAATGGAAAAATAACCGCGTGGTCATGATTGATCAACGCCTGCTGCCGCAGAAAGAAGTGTATCGAGTGTGCCGCGATTATGAAGGGGTGGCGAACGCCATCCGCAGCATGGTGATACGAGGCGCGCCGGCCATCGGCGTTGCCGCGGCGATGGGTGTAGCCCTGGGATGTCTCAACGCTCCAGAAAAAAACTTCGAGCGCGAGTTTAATCGCATTGTGCTCAACTTGTCGAAAACGCGGCCCACGGCAGTGAATCTCTTCTGGGCCTTGGAGCGTATGCGTAAGGTTTATCGCGAGTGCCGAGGCTGCGGCGTCGAGGCAATTAAACGATCTTTGGTCGAAGAAGCATTGCGCATTCATGCTGAGGATATCGCCGCCAATAAGCAGTTAGGCCGCCTCGGCGCGGGAGTTCTAAATAACGCCCGGCGCATCATGACCCACTGCAATGCCGGCGCGCTCGCCACGGCGGGCTACGGTACAGCCTTAGGGGTGATCCGCGCCTTGAAAGAATCGGGCAAAAAGGTTGAAGTTTGGGTGAACGAGACACGGCCGTTACTGCAAGGAGCCCGGCTTACCGCTTGGGAGCTACAGAAAGAAAAAATTCCCGCCACGTTGGTGACCGACAACATGGCGGGCTATCTGATGCAAACAGGTGGCGTTGATGCGGTGGTCGTAGGTTGCGACCGGGTGGCAGCCAACGGTGACGTGGCAAACAAGATCGGTACGTATAGCGTTGCGGTGCTGGCGAAGCGCCATGGAATTCCGTTTTACGTTGCGGGGCCGACCTCTTCTATAGATCTCAACTGCCCATCCGGCCAAAACATTCCGATAGAGGAACGCGGCTCCGCCGAGGTGTCGCATATTTTTGGGCGCTCGCTCGCCCCCAGGGGCATGAAAACGTTCAATCCGGCCTTTGACGTTACGGCGCATGAGCTGATTTCCGCCATTATTACTGAAAAGGGCGTGATTCGTCCGCCTTACCTGCGCAATATTCGCAACCATGTCGGTCATTGAAAAAAAAGAAGAACTCGAGGCGTACTTCCACAATTCCGGCAAGTCCCGCGACCGTTGGCGGGTGGGAACGGAATACGAGAAGGTCGGTATCGATAGATCCACCGGCAAAGCGATTCCATATTTCGGAGCGCGGGGCGTGGACCGCATCCTGCGCGAGCTGATTGACCGTTATAGCTGGGAGCCCGAAGAGCAGGAGGGAAATATTATTGCGCTCACGCGTGACAAAGCGCAGATCACGCTTGAGCCAGGCGGACAGATCGAGCTGAGCGGAGAACCCTGTGACAGTATTCATTGCACGTCGGGCGAATTCACGCAGCACATTCGTGAATTGTTGGAAGTCACGGAGCCTCTTGACGTAGTTTTTCTCGGCCTCGGGATGCAACCGGTAAGCCGCCTGAGCGAAATCGAGTGGGTGCCGAAAAAACGCTACCGCATTATGGCGCCCTACATGCGGAAAGTCGGTAAGTTGGGCCAGCGCATGATGAAGCAGACGGCGACGGTCCAAGCCAACATCGATTACCTCGACGAGAAAGATGCCATGGCGAAATTTCGCACCGGCATGGGTCTGGCGCCGATTTTGATTGGCATGTTCGCCAACTCGCCCATCTCGGAAGGCCGGCTAAACGGCTACAAGAGTTTTCGCGAGCATATTTGGACGGATACCGACAAAAGCCGTTCGGGTTTGCTCAGCTTTGCGTTCTCTCCCGACGTCTCTTTCGCGCATTATGTGGAGTACGCTTTGGATGTGCCGATGTATTTCATCATCCGCGATCACGATTACATCGATATGACGGCGATGACTTTTCGCCAGTTCCTGCAGTACGGCCATCATGGTGAGAGAGCCACTATCGAAGATTGGGCGGACCACTTGACCACGCTTTTCCCGGAGACGCGCATTAAGCGTTACATTGAAATTCGCTCGGTGGATAGCCAGCCGCCGGAACTGATGCCGGCGTTGTCGGCCCTGATCAAAGGCGCGTTCTACGACTCGGACTGTCTCCAGGCGGGTTGGGATCTGGTCAAGGGCTGGAGCTTTGACGAGCGTATGCAAGCCTATCTGGACTCCCACAAAGAAGCGCTATCGGCGCGGGTTCGTCGTTATGCAATTGTGGATCTCGCGAGAGAGTTACTGCAGATCGGCTGGGAAGGCCTGCGGCGGCAACGGGCGCTCAACGCTCAGGGCGAAGATGAAACGATTTATCTTGCGCCGCTCAAAAGTCTACTCGACCAAGGCAAGTGTCCGGCCGATCTGCTCATCGAAAAATGGGAAGGCGAGCTGGCTCACGACATCAAGAAACTTATCGCTTACACCGCCTACAAGCTGCCGTGAATTTGGCTGACGATGCGCGCGTGATCCAGGCCGGCAAGCCGCTCGCCGATCTCCTCTTCACTTACCCCGGTAAAGGATTTTAGAAAGCGCCGTTTGAGCCCCGCGATCCGGTCAAA